>JAEZQV010000500.1 GCA_023441125.1 Bacillota bacterium | reverse complement strand
GGGTACGGTGGCCAGTGTGCCGCCGCAGGGCGGACGCAAACACCCGCATCAGGAGTTTATTCAGATTGATACCACCAACATTCTGTTCATTTGCGGCGGCGCCTTTGACGGCATTGATAAAATTATCGGTGCCCGGACCGGCAAAAAGTCCATGGGCTTTGGTGCAGATGTCCGCGGCAAGGAAAAGAAACAATTAGGTGAAATGCTGAAAAACATTTTGCCAGAAGATCTCCTCAAATTTGGCCTTATTCCCGAATTTGTCGGACGTCTGCCGGTAATTGTCACTCTTGACGCGCTTGATGAGGAGGCCTTAGTGCGTATTCTGATTGAACCCAAGAATGCGCTGGTTAAACAATATCAGAAGTTCCTGGAAATTGACAACGTCCAACTGGAATTTAAAGAAGAAGCCTTGAAAGCCATAGCGGGAGAGGCTCTAAAACGCAATACCGGTGCCAGAGGCCTGCGGGCGATCATTGAGGGGATCATGCGCAATGTGATGTATGATATTCCGTCGCGCACCGACATTGCCAAATGCATTGTGACCAAAGAAGTCGTTGTCAACAAGGAAGAACCCATGTTGGTTGCTGTTGAACGAAAGAATAAGAAAAAAGAAGAATCTGCCTGAAATAAAAAGGAGCCGTGAGGCTCCTTTTTATTTCAGGCAATAAGTGCAGGCACTGGTAAGGGCAAGGTTTGTAAACTTTCTTGCCGGGTTTTGCCAGGATAAAATAGTTTGCATTGCCTATACTAGATTCATGATCGTGCAGAACACTTAAAATCGCTACCGGGGAAGGAGGTTCATTACATTTTGGATTATGCTGTCAATATTATCAGTGTGATTCAGTTGTTTTTTGCCGTGGTGATTGGGCTTTATTTTTGGAATCTGCTTAAATCACAGCAAGGCAACAAGGTTGCAGTAGAGCGTGAATCCAGAAAAGAAATGGACAAACTGCAAAAAATGCGGGAGATATCCTTAACCGAACCACTGGCTGAAAAGACACGGCCAACCGACTTTTCCGAAATTGTTGGTCAAGAAGAGGGATTAAAGGCACTGCGGGCTGCGCTGTGCGGCGCCAATCCCCAACATGTACTTATCTACGGGCCGCCTGGTGTGGGGAAAACGGCAGCAGCGCGATTGGTATTGAATGAAGCCCGGCGCAGCGGCTATTCCCCCTTTAAAATGTCAGCTCAGTTCATAGAGCTTGATGCCACCACCGCAAGATTTGATGAACGAGGTATTGCCGACCCGCTTATCGGCACGGTGCATGATCCAATTTATCAAGGCGCCGGCCAGTTAGGCATGGCGGGTATTCCCCAGCCAAAACCAGGGGCAGTGACGAAAGCTCATGGTGGTGTGCTATTTATTGACGAGATCGGTGAACTTCACCATATCCAAATGAATAAACTATTAAAGGTGCTGGAAGACCGCAAAGTCTTTCTGGACAGTTCTTACTACAATAGTGAGGATACCAATATTCCTCAACATATTCATGATATATTTCAAAATGGCTTGCCGGCTGATTTCCGGCTGATTGGCGCCACAACCCGCATGCCGCAGGATATCCCGCCGGCCATTCGTTCGCGCTGCGTCGAAATATTCTTCCGGCCGCTGTTGCCGGATGAAATTGGCAGAGTAGCGCTGCACGCCGCTAAGAAAATTGATTATCTGATTGGCGACAACGCTCTGGAGGTCATCAAACGCTACGCTACCAACGGGCGGGAGGCTGTAAATATCATCCAGATTGCCGCCGGTATCGTGCAAAGCAGTGGCAAGCCCGAACGCAGCATTACCCAGGCTGATGTGGAATGGGTTATCAATTTTGGTCAATACAGTCCACGGCCGGAGAAAAAAATACCGGTCAAGCCACAGGTAGGCGTTGTCAATGGGTTGGCCGTATACGGCTCCAATATCGGCATGCTTATGGAACTAGAGGTCACGGCAGTTCCTAACAATTATGGCACCGGCAAACTGACGGTTACCGGTGTCATTGATGAAGAGGAAATCGGCTCACCGGGTAAGACAGTACGGCGTAAGAGTATGGCCAAAGGTTCGCTTGATAATGTACTTACGGTATTAGCCAAAGAGTTTGGGCTGGAATATCATAAGTATGACATACATGTGAATTTCCCCGGCGGAATTCCCGTTGACGGCCCGTCTGCCGGGGTAACCGTGGCAGTGGCTATTTATTCGGCGGTGAATAATACGCCGATTGACAACACGGTGGCGATGACTGGGGAAATCTCGATTCGGGGCTTAATAAAACCGGTAGGCGGTGTGAGTGCAAAAATTGCCGCTGCCAAGCAGGCAGGCGCACGGCGGGTTATAATTCCTGCCGAGAATTGGCAGGAATTATATAGAGAAATGGAGATTGAAATCATTCCGGTGGAAACGTTGGCGCAAGCATTTCAATATGCCATGGTTAAGACTGGCGAAGTGCTCAGGCCGGACATACCCGCCGTTATGCCGGATGTGCTGGTCGCCGCTGGTATGGATAAAGTGTAATGCTTGGCCGGGTTGCTGACCCGGCTGTTTTACCAGGCAGACAGCCTTCACCAAAAGGATAAGAGTGATACCGGCTTGCGCCCTCGCTAAAGGCACGACGCAAGCTGTTTTTCTTTAATCAGGAAATAAGAGGATTTTTAACAGGGACTCAGAATATTTTAAATAGCGGTGTTGAAACTATTACTACTCGGGAATACATTCACCGCGGGTTACCGAAGGGAGGAAGCAATATTGGCAGACAAACGGCGTACTATACCACTCCTGCCGCTGAGGGGCATCTTAGTTTTCCCATATATGATTATCCATTTGGATGTTGGCCGGGAAAAATCAATCAGCGCCTTGGAAGAAGCAATGGTGCAGGATCGATTGATTATGTTGGCCACACAAAAGGATGCCCAGAATGATGCGCCGCAACCTGAAGATATTTTTAATGTGGGCACGGTCGCTGAGATTAAACAACTGTTGAAATTGCCGGGCGGAACGATCCGCGTGCTGGTAGAAGGTCTCTACCGGGGTGAAATTCAAGAATTTATCAGCTTTGACCCATATTATCAGGTCCAGATTCGTGAATTTACTGAAGTTGAGCCCAAAACGCCGGAAATTGAGGCGCTTACCCGTACTGCTATTAACCAGTTTGAGCAATGGGTCAAATTGAGTAAAAAGATACCGCCGGAAACGCTGGTCTCAGTTGTTGTGGTGGAAGAACCAGGCCGGCTGACAGATTTAATTGCCAGTCATTTATCGCTAAAAATTGAAGACAAACAAACCTTACTGGAGGCAGTGGCAATCACTGAGCGGCTGGAACGGCTCTGCGAAATTTTAGGTCGTGAGATGGAAATTCTTGAGCTGGAGAAGAAGATTCATGTCCGGGTTCGCAAGCAGATGGAAAAAACGCAAAAAGAGTACTATCTGCGTGAACAACTTAAGGCGATACAAAAGGAACTCGGAGAAAAAGACGAACGTACGGCGGAGGTGGAAGAGTACCGGCAGCGGGTTAAAGAACAGAATCTGCCCAAAGAGGTCGCCGAAAAAATAAACAAAGAAATTGACCGTTTGGAAAAAATGCCGCCTATGGTAGCGGAAAGCGGTGTTATCCGTACATATCTTGACTGGTTGCTGACACTGCCGTGGACGGTGGAAACCGCAGACCGCCTGGATATCACCGTGGCTGAGAACATACTTGACGAAGATCATTACGGTCTTGAAAAGGTTAAGGAACGGATCCTTGAATATTTGTCCATCCGGAAATTGACGGAGAAAATGAAAGGACCGATTTTATGCCTGGTTGGTCCGCCCGGTGTTGGCAAGACCTCTTTGGCGCGATCGATTGCCCGGGCCATGGAACGAAAATTTGTCCGGGTTTCCCTGGGCGGCGTCCGCGATGAGGCTGAAATCAGAGGCCACCGCCGCACGTATGTAGGTGCGCTGCCTGGCCGGATAATTCAAGGTATGCGCACCGTCGGCTCCAAAAACCCGGTATTCCTCCTGGATGAGATTGATAAAATGAGCGCCGACTTCCGGGGTGACCCGTCTTCCGCACTGCTCGAGGTGCTTGACCCTGAGCAGAATAATTCCTTCAGTGATCATTATATTGAATTGCCATACGATCTATCCAGAGTGCTCTGGGTAGTGACGGCGAATGTTATGCATAATATTCCGCGGCCGCTGCTGGACCGTATGGAAGTAATCAGCATCGCCGGCTATACGGAAGAGGAAAAGGTTGAAATCGCCAAGCGGTATCTTATTCCGAAACAAACGACAGATCATGGTTTGACAGCTAAGCGAATTTCTTTTTCCGAAGGCACTATCCAGAAAGTGATACGGGATTATACCCGTGAGGCTGGCGTTAGAAGCTTAGAGCGCAATATTGCCAATCTGTGCCGGAAAGCAGCCCGCAAAATCGTGCAGGAGCAGGGGCCGCTGATTAAGATTACGGCTCAAAACCTGCATACTTTCCTGGGGGCGCCCAAATACCGGCATGCGCAGGCGGAACAAACCAGCCAAGTTGGTGTGGCGACCGGTCTGGCCTGGACGGAAGTGGGCGGCGACGTGCTGGCCGTGGAAATATCTACCATGAAAGGGAAGGGTAAGCTTACTTTAACCGGCCAGTTAGGGGATGTAATGCAGGAATCGGCGCAGGCCGGCTTTAGCTACATCCGTTCACGCGCCAAGGAACTGGGCATTGAAGAGGATTTCCATGAAAAGCTGGATATCCACATTCACCTGCCCGAAGGTGCTATCCCCAAAGACGGCCCGTCCGCCGGCATCACCATGGCTACGGCCGTTGCCTCGGCGCTAACCGGCAAGGCCATCCGCAGTGATGTGGCCATGACGGGAGAAATTACTCTGCGCGGGCGGGTATTGCCGGTCGGCGGTATTAAGGAAAAAGTACTGGCCGCCCATCGGGCCGGGATCAAAAAAGTCATGCTGCCAAAAGAAAACAAACGGGATATTGATGAGATTCCGGTTAACGTAAAGCGGAACCTGGAGTTTATTCTTGTCGAGCATATGGATGAAGTTTTGAAAACGGCCATGGTGCAGAAGGATGGCTGATGCCGGTGCTTTCAATGTTGTGAATGCCACTTATGTCGCCACTGCTGTCAATGCCAGCCAGTATCCGGCAGGTGATTTGTGCGAAGTTGCCTTCATCGGCCGCTCCAATGTCGGCAAATCATCGCTCATCAATTCGCTATGCCGGCGTAATGGGCTCGCCCGTACCAGCGGTACACCGGGTAAGACCCAGACTATCAATTATTTTCGTATTACCGGCAAGCTGACCGACGATACAAGGCTGGAATTTATGCTGGTTGACCTGCCTGGCTACGGTTATGCGAAAAGAGCGCAGACCGCCCGGGCTACCTGGTCAAAGTTTATTGAAGAATATTGGCATACCTCGACGCGGTTAAAGTTGGTGTGCCAGCTCATTGATGTCCGGCATCCGCCGATGGAAAGCGATATTAACGTCTACCGCTGGCTGATGGAACATGGGCTTACTGTGCAGGTAATCGCCACCAAGGCCGATAAAATTGCCAAAAGCCGTGTGCAGCAGCACGTGCGGGCAATTAGTACCGGCATTGACCTGCCGCAGCTAAATCCGGCGGGACACATTATTGCTTACTCTGCTGTCAACGGTACCGGCCGCAATGAACTTCTTGACGTTATTAAGAACATTTTGATAAAATGATAATGTTACACGGAGGGGACAGTCAGCCGGCTGTCCCTTTACTTAATTATGTCAAGGCCAGGAGGCGTGCATGCTGACCCATTTTGACAAAGAACTGCTTAATATTATTCAAACAAAATTGCCCCTTACGTCAAGACCCTTTGCCCAGGTGGCTGAGTGGCTGAATGTGGACGAAAATACTGTTCTGGAACGGTTGAACTGGCTTAAAGACCAGGGTTACATCCGGCGTTTTGGCGCTTTCTTCGATTCCACCTACCTGGGTTATGTCAGCACCTTGGCCGCCGCCAAGGTAAAACCGGAACTGGTTGCCGAGGTTGCCCAGGCTATCAATGCCCATCCTGGTGTGACACACAACTACGAGCGTGAAGGGGAATACAATCTCTGGTTTACACTGTTAACGCCGGATCAGGTTGAGCAGGACAGAATTTTAGAGTCTATCCGCATCCTGGAAGGCGTTGACGGATTAATCAGTCTTCCGGCCATTGAGAAATATAAAGTCAGCGTGGAATTCAATTTATAAGAATAATCAAAATTTTACGGTGCTGACTAGTCAGTGAGGTGTCTTTATGTTGGATTGCCTGGATAAGAAAATCATTGCCGTTTTACAAGGTGATTTCCCGTTAGTGGCCGAACCGTATAAACAATTGGCAGCCCGAATTGGTATCAGTGAAGAGGAGCTATTAACCCGGCTTAATAAATACCGTCAATCCGGTCAGCTCCGGAAAATGGGAGCTGTTTTAAAGCACCGGGAGGTTGGCTACGCCGCGAATGCATTATGCGCCTGGATTGTGCCGGAAGCACGTCTTGCTGAAGTTGGTTCACTGCTGTCGGCTTACCGGGTCGTTACGCATTGTTATGCCCGTGTTGCCCAGCCGGCCTGGCCTTACAATTTTTATACCATGCTGCATGCGCATACGCGCGAGGAGTGCCGGGCACTGGCCGGCGAACTGGCCCAGGCTGCCGGACTGGATAAATATATTCTGTTATTTAGCACGCGCGAGTGGAAGAAAACCAGCATGAGCTATTTTCCCGAATATGCGCAAGGAGAGTGAAAAAGATTGGCAGATAAAACACTGAAAAGCTTTGAAGACATACTTGGTGCAGTAAAAGACAAGGCGCCTAAACGGGTGGCGGTTGCTGCAGCGCAGGATGCGGCAGTTCTTGAAGCGGTTCAGGGAGCGCACGAGCAAAAGATTGCTGAATTTACGCTGGTTGGCGACATTGACAGAATAAAAGCTACCGCAGAAAAACTTAAGGTCAGCCTGGATGATGTGCATATGGTTCATGAGCCGGATGACCGGAAAGCGGCTTACCGGGCAGTAGCGCTGGTTTCCAGCGGTCAGGCGGATGTCTTGATGAAAGGGTTGATCAACACTGCCGATTTATTAAGAGCCGTGCTCGATAAGGAAGTAGGCTTGCGGACCGGCAGGGTTCTCAGTCATACGGCCGTATATGAGGTGCCGGGTTTTGACCGTCTGCTGATGATTACCGACGGCGGCATGAATATTTCACCAACATTACAGCAAAAAGCAGACATCATTCACAACAGTGTTCAA
>JAEZQV010000475.1 GCA_023441125.1 Bacillota bacterium | reverse complement strand
TCCAAATGGCCGTTCATAAGATAACCGATCCCGCCGAAAAGGGCAATTGGCAGCGAGATGAGCATGGTTGTGCCTGCTGCCTGATGAACCGGCATATTGAAAATAGTCAGCAGCCCGATTAAAATATACGGCATGCCGCCTATCCCGAAGGTGCCGGACAGAATGCCCGAGACGAGACCCACGCCGCCGGCGGCGAGCCAGTACCTCGTCCCGATTGGCGACGCCCCTTCGTGCGCAAAAGCTTCTATCCATTCCGGGAAATACACCCGGATCGCGAGCAAAAGAGCCGATGCGAACAGCATCCCGGCAGTCAGCCATTTTAGGTCGCCGGCCGGCAGCAAACCGGCGAGCTTTGATCCCAGCAACGCCCCGGCTGCGCCAAACAGGCCGATAGCAATCCCGCATTTAACATCAACATTCTTCTCCCGGTAATGGCTGTACGTGCCTGAGACTGCGGTAAACACCATCGCCCCCAGCGATGTCCCCAGCGCGGTATGAAGCGGGATGCCAAACACGACGGACAGTACCGAGATGACGACGCCCGCACCGCTGGCGCCGACAAAGCCAAGCATAAGTCCCATGATGAACATTACAAGAATAATTAACATATATTTTCCTCCGTAGAATGCAATATCGTTACAACAACTTTACCAGAGTTCAATTATATTATACTGCGGAATGGACAATTGAGGACATACCCTACCGACACCAGGTAGCTATGTTTTTTTGCGAATAGTGCCAGTGCCGGTCTTTCGCTCCCGGCATCTGTAAAACAAGGCCTCAAACCCTGAAACAGCAGGGTTTGAGGCCAAAATTGAGTACTATTATTCGATGGAAGCTTTCATTGCGTTATATAACTTTTCTGCGTACATGTCAATATCATCCCGTGACATGCGCAGGCGGTCTGCGGAAGTGCTGTAGCCAATTTCCGTTTTACCTGCTTCCAGGCCTTGAAAAATGCCGTCGGCGAAAGCAGCTAACGGTTCTACCTGCGTATGCAGCCAGGTTCCGTTTAAATCGGTCGCTACTGCCGGCGGTACTACTTCGATCACTTCCACAGAGGTAGCCGCAAGCTGGTGCCGCAGGCTCATAGTGAAAGAATGCAGCGCCGCTTTTGTGGCCGAATAAATCGGCGTAACCGCCAGCGGTGTAAAGGCCAGTCCGGACGTTACATTAATCATCGCCGCCGCACCTTTTGCCGCAAAGAAGGGTGCGAACAGCAGGCAAAGCTGGACAGGGGCCTCAAGATTTGCCGTAATTTCTTTAGCAAAGTAGTTCCAATTATACTTTGCATCTGCTTTTAACACATTGAAACGCTGTAGAATGCCGGCATTATTGACTACTGCATTTACCGCGGGATAATTCGCTGTTACCCAATCAAATAAGGCGATACGCTCGGATTCGACCGTCAAATCACAGCTGCGGGCAATGATGCCCGGAAATTTTCGGGCTGCTTCTTGCAGCACGCTTTCACGGCGCCCGCAAATAATTACCTGATTCCCCCGTTTTATAAAGCGTTCCGCAAAAGCCAGCCCGATGCCGGAGCCGCCACCGGTAATGAGTATTGTATTTCCCGACATTTTCATTTACCGTCCACCTCTCAATTAATATTTTTCAGTTGCAATGCCTACCTTAATTTGCTGCCTATTGCTGCAGCTTCCTCCAAAATTTTGAACCGCCGCTTAATATCATCTTGGTCCTGTAAGTCACCGACAACGATATTGCCAGTATTTTCCATCCCAAAGTAAGCAAAAAACTGATTGAGATAATCCGTTACATTGCTGAAGGCTGCCGCCGGTGCGCCGCTGCAGGTCACTGTTATATATTTTTTTCCCGGCAAGTGTTTGGCAGTCAGATCCCGCTTTAAAAACGGCCGTAATCTGTCAAGGAAATTTTTTGTTGCGCCGCTAACCTGCAGCATGTATATCGGCGTTCCCACAATGAGGTAGTCTGCCGTTGCAATTTGCGGCAACAGGGTTGTTAACTTGTCATCAATTGAACAAAAATCAACCTTCCCTACCTGGCAGGCATCGCAGGCGCTACAGCCCCGATTATCCATTTCCGTCAGATTGTAGATTTCAACCGCATGCCCGCTTGCTTGCGCGCCTTTACAAACAGCATGTACTATTTTGGCAGTATTGCCGTTCTTTCTGGGACTACCGACAAAAGCCATTATTTTCATGTTAATTCCCCCTATTTTCCTACTCTCTTTTTACCGCTACCGTAAGCCCATCGCCGACCGGCAACAGCGTACTCTCCAGCAGCGGGCAGCCGGCTACTTTTTTATTAAATGCAGCTAAGGCTTCTCGCATTTTTGCCCATTTAAAAACCGGCAGCAGGGTAACCGGCAAGAGGGTATCTTCGGCCAGCAGCACTCCGCCTGGCTTAAGCAGTCTGACACAGTCATCAAGCAGCGCAGCATACAGGCGCTTATCGCCGACATCCTGAAAGATCAAATCATACTCTTCATTCAATAGCGGGACCATTTCGCTGGCGTCGCCGATTATGACCTCGATCTGGTCTATTACCTTTTCCCGCGCAAAATTCTCGATGGCTTGCTCAGCCACTTTCGCATCAAATTCAATTGTAGTTATTTTACCACCGTAAGGCTGCACTGCTTTGGCCATGGAAACAGTTGAAAAGCCTACGCTTGTTCCAATCTCCAGGATTTTTTCCGGCCTGAGTAAAGTGATTAACACTTGCAGCATTCTGGCCACATCGTCATCAATTACCGGTCCGAAATTTTTTAACGCCGTAGCTTTAATATATTGCTTTTGCGTTAATTTTCTTTTTTTATACAAGCTTTCGATATAGGCGCATGCCTTGGCAAAGTCCAATTTTTTTGCTCCTCCGTTTGCAAATATTGAATAGATATCTTGCCTGCCGGCTTCCGGCCAAACCTATAAAATCACGGCCTCCCCCCTTTAGTTAACGTGCTGAGCTATTTTGGCTGCGCAAGAGCCACATAGGCGGCCGCTATATGTTTGCAGCAGGGACTATGGGAACAGGTGCATTTGCAATGGGTCCAAAGAATTGCACCGCTTGCATCCAGTTTCAGAGTAACGGCATAGTTTTCTTCAATAGTAATCCTGGCCTGATAGGTTGCTGCCCCGATCCGGGTTAATTCCTGCACTGCGCCGTTCCAGCAGCAGTCATAGCCTTGCGCAATGAGCCTGTTTTGCATGGGATTAAGCCCCCTCCTGTTTACTAAAGTTTTTACTTGGCAAAAGCAGAGCAGTGACACTCAGTATAAATAAAATGGCAGCGACAATACTGAAGGTGTCCCGGTACGCAAGCAGGCTGGCCTGGTGCAGGAGCTGCCGATATACCTGCCCCATGGCTTTTGCGGCTGCTTCTGCTCCCGGTATGCCTAAATTTTGTATGGTCTGTGTATAGGCGGCAAGGGAACGGCTATAGCCAGGAGCGGCGGTTGTCAGGTGCTGCACCAGATTTGACTGCTCTATTTGCCGGTGATATATCAGAGTGCTGGTAGCTAATGAAATGCCGATGCTGCCACCTAAATTCCGCAGTAAGGACACGATGGCCGAAGCGTTGCTGCTTTTCTCCCGGGGAATTCTTGAAAAGGCTAACGTAGTTGCCGGGACAAACAGAAAAGGCAGGCCTGCCGTCTGAAAACACCGGGCGATGGCAAAGGTGGTATAATCGGTCTGCGGTGTGACCAGGCTTGTTAGCCACATGCCGATGGCATTAATAAACAGGCCGAAAGATATGAGATAGCGGGTTTCGATCCAATTTACCAGTTTGCCCACAAACGGCATCATAAAGAGCGGGAATATCGCGCTGGGCGAAAGCACAAGGCCCGATAAAGTCGCATTATAGCCAAAATCCTCCTGTACCATCATCGGCAGTAATGAAGTGGCACTCCACAGCGTAAAGCCAACGAAGAAAAGGATAATGCCGGGGAGGCTAAAACTGGGGATTGCCAGCAGCCTTAGGTCGACGATCGGCTCTCTTTGCTGCCACAGCCAGTAAACTGCCAGGAGCAGGCTTATAAAAGAGATGCAGGCTAAACTTACGATAAAAGTGCTGTCAAACCAGTCCTCCTGCTGGCCCTTATCCAGCACGATTTGCAGAGCGCCTAAGCCGATGGCGATGAGTGCCAGTCCGATATAATCGATAGAGCTTTTTATTTTTTTCATGGTTTCCGGCTCCTGGACAAGTACCTGTACTAAGAGTAGCGTTACTATGCCGATGGGCACGTTGATTAAAAAAATCCAGCGCCAGCTATAATTATCAGTGATAAATCCGCCCAGTGCCGGCCCGATGATCGGCGCCAGGACCATGGACAGGCCGGTAATGCCGAAGGCGATTCCCAGCTTTTCCGGCGGAAAGCTGTCACGGATAATGGCTTGCTGCACAGGCTGCAGACCGCCGCCCGCCACACCCTGCAGCAGGCGGAACAGGACCAGCATGGGCAGCGATGTGGCAATGCCGCACAAAAACGAAGTAACAACAAAGCCGCCGATACAGAGCATAAAAAAGTTTTTGCGGCCCATAACGCCTGACAGCCAGCCGGAAATCGGCATGATAATGGCATTCGAGATAATATACGCAGTCAAAACCCACGTGCTTTCCTCTGATCCGGCCCCCAGGGAGCCGGCAATATGCGAAAGGGCAACATTGGCAATCGTTGTGTCCAGCAGTTCAATAAAAGCGGCCAGGCTGACAACACTGGCTACTACGTAGGGATTCATTTTTACAGAAGAAGCAGCCATCATTTGGCGGCCGTACTTTCTGTATGTACAGTGGGAATTACGGACATCCCCAGTCCCAGATGAAGTTTATCATCCGGCGGAGTATCAAACACAATCTTTACCGGTACACGCTGGACTATTTTTATAAAGTTGCCGGTGGCATTTTCTGCGGGAAAGAGGGAAAAACGAGCGCCTGTGCCGGACTGAAGGCTATCTACCTTGCCTTGCAGCACCACATTGGGATAAGCATCTATGCGGATATCCACCGGTTGGCCGGGCTCTATGCGTTCTAACTGAGTTTCTTTAAAATTGGCCACCACCCACAGGTCGGTGCCGACAAGTGAGGCCAGTTGCTGGCCGGTCTGTACATAGTTGCCTGCTTCAATATTGCACTTAATAATCCGGCCATCCATAGGCGCAATGATTTTAGTGTTTAACAAATCGCTTTCTGCTTGCGCAAGATCGGCCTCGGCCTGCTGAACCCGGGCCTGCAATTGTTCGCTGGTATTTTGGGCAGCGGCAATAACATCGGGAGCGGTCGAAGCTGATCTGAGGTCGGCTCTAAGCTTTTCCAATGTAGCGCGATCTGCTCTTTCGGTGGCGATCGCCTGATCACGCTGCTGCTGTGAACAGGCGCCGGCGGCAAACAAGTTTTCCATGCGTTGTCTGTCGTTTGCTGATTTTTCCCAAATCGCAGTTGCCGAAACAGCCTGCGCGGCAATGGCAGCTTCATTGGCCGGGGCAGCAACTGCAGTTGTTGCTCTATTATGAACTGCTGCGGCCAGTGCCGCTTTAGCGGCTGCCAGGGCTGCCCTGGCACGGTCACGGCGTATCCGGTAATCGGCAGGGTCGATTTCCAGCAATACCTCGCCAGCCTTGACAGCTTGATTATCTTCAATGTATAAATTTTTTACATAGCCTTGGACCTTGGGACTTACTAGCGCAGCATGCCCGTCAATAGCTGCACTGTCGGTAGATATGTCATAGTGGTGAAAATAGTAGTACAAGCCGGCCCCTACGGCGATAATCAGGGCAGCCAACAGTATTCCAATGTATTTAGCAGAGAGTTTCATAACCTCATCCTTTCAAAGTGATTATCCAGTGCAAAATAATTAGCCAAGCTAATTATCAAGCAAAAAAAAGGCTATGACGGAATAATAGCAACTCCTCCTTTATTCCGAAATAGTTAGCCAAGCTAATTAAATAGGAAAATAAAAGACGTGCCTCGTTTATCAATTGATTTTTATTAGCAGCTTAAGCAAACAAACAACTTCTTCCTCGGTCAATTTTTGCGTGAGATTGGCGCAGGCCTGCCAGTAGTGCGGTAGAACGCGGTCGAGAAGCTGGTGACCTTTTTCGGTGATTTTGACGTTAACCATTCTTTGATCTTCAAGACATATGGTTCTTGTAATCAATTGCTGTTCTTCCAGCCAAATCAACTGCTTGGTTACCGAGGCCCGCCGGATGCCAAGCATACTGGCAATTTCGGAAGGCTGTAACGACTGGTCCGTACTGGTGTTAAACAGCAGCAAGAGTAACGTAAACTTGCTTTCGGAAATTTGATATTCTTTCAGGGCAGTATTGATCGCATCTAAAACATCATCAGATACCTGTAACAACACTTCTCCTAACTGCGCTCTCGTGTTAGGGGGAATTGTGATAGCATGCTTTTCCATAGATTAAATTCCTTTTGCAAATTAGTTTCCCTGGCTAACTAATAGTATAATGATGCGAAAAAAGAATGTCAATAGCGAAAATATCCGGCGGCAACATCGCCGGGATGATAGCGACTCCGCAGCGGCCAAAATGAATCGCAATAAAAAAAAATTCTTTAGATTCTATTTTAAAAGAATATTATTCTGTTTTTTATTAATTTTTAAGAATGATATTCCGCATTACAGAACTAACACAGAATATCATTCTTTACAGTCATCACCGGCAAAATATATAATTATAAGCGAGGTGAAAATATCTTGGACAATATCGACAGAAAAATTCTTGATCTATTACAAGCGAATGCGCGAATGTCAAACGCGGATATTGCACGCGAAGTCAAACTCGCGCCGTCAGTCACTCTGTCCCGTATCCGCAAACTGGAGGAAAAAGGTTTTATCGCCGGCTACGAGGCGAAATTAAATCCCCATGCGCTTGGCCTGGATATGCTTGCTTTTGTTTTGATTAAGGTAATGGGTGACAAAGATATTGAAGATTCGCTTGTCTCTATTCCCGGCGTGCAGGAAGTACATAACATTGCCGGTGACGATTGCTATCTTATAAAAATAAGAACTCGCAACACAGAAGCCTTAAGTCAGTTACTAAAGGAAAAGGTCAGGGGCGAGTCAATATCTACCAAGACCATCATCGTATTAAGTACCTTAAAGGAAACTACCCAACTTCATTTCTAATAATTTTTTGTAACAGGAGGAACTACCATGAGCGCAGCGCAGCGCATTTCTTATCCAATTGTTCTGGCTCTGTTGGCAGTCTATTTTGCCTGGGGAGGAACATACCTGGCAATGAGATTCGCCGTGGAGACTTTACCGCCATTTTTACTGGCAGGCGTCCGGTTTGTGACAGCCGGCTTGCTGCTATATTTATGGGAGCTTGCCAGAGGCACAAAAAATCCGGGAACGCTGCATTGGCGCAATGCCACCGTTATTGGCGGCCTGATGCTTTTGGGCGGCAATTCTCTGGTCGTTTGGGCAGAGCAGACCATTTCTTCAGGAGTCGCAGCTTTAATTGTCGCGACCGTTCCCCTGTGGATGACCTTGCTGGCCTGGTTGTGGCAGGGAGGCGCTAAGCCTGATAAATATGTCATAAGCGGCTTGATGTTAGGCTTTTTAGGCCAAATCGTATTGGTCAGTAATTCCTGGCAAAGCTCAGCTTATCAGCCGGAACAGCTTTCCGGATATCTCATACTAACTTTTGCGGCCTTATTCTGGGCGGCAGGTTCCGTCTATTCGCGTAAAGCCCAGTTGCCGGCTTCCGCTCTTATGGCGATCGCAATACAAAACTTGTCCGGTGGCATTCTTTGTCTGCTTGTCGGCATTTCACTGGGTGAGGTAAGTCAACTGCAGGTGGACAGTATATCAACCCGTTCCCTGCTGTCTCTGGCTTACTTAATTTTCATCGGCTCACTCATTGGCTTCAGCGCCTATATCTGGGTATTAAAAAAAGCAGAGCCTGCTATCGTTTCTACCTATGCCTATGTCAATCCTATTGTCGCCGTCTTGCTTGGCTGCCTTTTCGCCAACGAACATCTTACGAAAAATGATGCTCTGGCCGCTGTCAGCATAGTAGCAGCCGTAATCTTAATTACCAAATCGGCCAGAACGAAACAAAGTTACTCGCTTTCGGGATTAGACGGCGACGGCATATAGACTCTCTTCAATTCACATAAATAATCAAGGCCGCACCCCTCTTATTTTACAAGGTTGCGGCCCTTTTACACTGTTGGCAGTGATATGTTGTCCGTAGCGGCGTCAAATAATGAACTATAAAACAGACTCGCAAGTCCGTCCCCGAAGTCCGTGTGTTTGACAAGCCTGGCAGCTGCCTCTGCGTTTAGACCTCAGCCGCCATTAGTTTTAAGAAATCCTCAACATCCTCCGGTTTCATGGTATAGCAGTGCTCCGATTCGGTGGGGAATTGTCCCCCGCGCACATCCCGGGCATATTCTTTAAAAGCCTGGACTAATACCTCGCCTACATTGGCATACTTCTTGACAAACTTGGGGGTAAAATCATCGTACAGGCCGACCATGTCCGCGTAAATCAGCAACTGTCCGTGAGTATGGGGACCGGCGCCGATACCAAGGATAGGAATGCCTGCTTTCTCGGTAATAGCCTTGCCCACCACCGCCGGCACACCTTCCACCAAAATACTGAACGCGCCGGCCTGCTCTAAAAGCTTGGCCTGCTGAACCAGACTGATGGCTGCCTGAGCACTTCTTCCCTGTGCTTTATAACCGCCTAGTTGTCCCATGAATTGCGGCGTCAGTCCAATGTGTCCCATAGCCAAAATGCCTGCTTGCTGGATGACCCGGATCCGGCTGGCCACCATCGGGCCGCCGCCTTCCAGTTTGATGGCGTCACATTGCGCTTCTTTAATAAACCGCCCGGCGTTTAATACGGCCTGCTCGTCTGATGCCTGATAGGACATATATGGCATATCGCCGACAATAAAGGTGTTAGGGGCGCCGCGCCGGACAGCCTGACAATGCCTGATCATATCGTCCATAGTCACTGGGAAGGTCGTATCATAGCCCAGGCTGACCATTCCCAGCGAATCCCCCACCAAAATCAGGTCCACGCCGGCCTTTTCCTGCATTTTAGCGGTAAGATAATCATAGGCCGTAAGATATACTATTTTTTCCCCGGTTACCGACATTTGATTGAAATCATGAATGGTTTTCTTAGCCATGTCGTCTGTTCCTCCTTTTTTGTTCTCAGATAGAATTTAGTACAGAATTCCCCTTATTGGCCGGTAATTAAATTCCCCGGGACTTGCTAATCTTGTCTCACAGGGAACAATGATTGCTTACAGCCTGGACAAAGGCCGCAGCTCCGACATTATTTCCGGTCACAATTACAATAATATTGCTCCCGGCTGCGATCCGGGCTTTATCCATACCCAATAAGGCCGCAATCCCCGTAGCCGCCGCCCCTTCCGCCACTAACCGGTGATGCTTAAACAAGTAGGCCATGCTGCCGGCAATAGCTTCTTCGGAAACCAATACAAAGTTGTCAATATATTGCTGCACCATGGCGAACGTATACTGGTTATCCAGTCCGATTCCCCCCAGCAGGCTGTCGGCCAGCGTGGGCTGTTCCTCGAGCATTACCGGCCGGCCGGCCTGCAGGCTGGTATACATTACCGGGCTTCGCTCCATGGATACCCCCCAGAGCTGGATGTCCGGCTTACAGGTTTTTAACGCTAAAGCAACCCCCGAGAATAAGCCCCCGCCGGAAACAGGGATGATCGCGGTATCCACTGCCGGGCAGTCTTCCATCAGTTCCAGACCGATGGTTCCCTGGCCAGCAATAACCTGAAAATCATCAAAAGGCTTGATGACCGTCAGGCCTTGCTCTCTGGCTAGCTCATAACAGCAGCGTTCGGCATCATCCTGGTTATTACCGATGAGCTTAACCGTCGCGCCTAAACGTTTGAGAACATTAATTTTAGCTTCAGGAACCCGTTGTGACAAACACACAACGGCAGGTATGCGCATGCGGCCGGCCATATAGGCCACCGCAATACCGTGGTTGCCGGTGGAAAATGTGGCAACGCCCCGCTTACTTTCCGCCGGTGTAAGACTTAAAAGCTTATTGGCGGCTCCTCTGACTTTAAAGGCGCCAACTTCATGAGCTGTTTCCAGCTTTAGATATACCGAAGCATTAAAATGGTCAGACAATACCGGTGATTTGAATAAGGGTGTCCTGGCAATATGACCGGAAATTGTTTTGCGGGCTGCCCAGATATCCTTCATGGTTGGCAAATGATTTTGCGGCATTCAGCTATTCCTCCCTGGCAGCAGTCTGTTGCTCAAAACGAGATACCGGCTGTTTAGATTACCTGTCACCATGGACGGCAGTAACGGCAACTTCTAAAAGCGCATCTCCATCACGCACACTCTGCACCGTAATCCGGGAAGGATAAGGTTTTGCAAAATACTCCCCGTATACTTCGTTAAAGCCCTGAAAATCACTGAACCGGGCCAAATGGACTTCGACTTTTACAATGGCATTCATTGAGCAGTCTGCCGCTGCCAAAATATTTTTGATATTTTCCATTACCTGTCTGGTCTGAACCTTGATATCCCCCTGCACAGTTTCACTTGTTCCCGGCTTTTCCGGGGTTTGCCCGCTGACAAATACCAACCCGCCCGCGATAACTGCGGGGGTATAGAAACCTGCCGGGACCGGCGCGCAAGCCGGATGAACAGGCTGCTTACAACCCATCTGCTGCTTCACTCCTTCTCTTACTAGTACTGTTTATTTTTCTGAGCTTACGGTTGCGGAATCGCCAAATCTTCCTTATAGTCATTCATGACAATATCACTGCCTACCCACTCGGTAATAATTTGCGCAATTTTTATCCGCGTTCTGGCCAGGTTATCCAGATAGTCCGGGCTTTGCGCATCAATCCAGGTATTATAAAGAACGGCTTCCGACAGACCCGGCTCAATCTTAAAATATACGGGAGCGCATAGCCGGGCAATATCGGCTGCTTCATGATACCGCTGGAAACCGCCCATAGATTCGACCAGGCTCATATATACATCCAGCGGGATATTGACGCCGCCCTGGCGGATCGAGGCCAGCATCGGCAGGGTCAGATCGGCCAGCGGGTTAAAGCTGTTGGCGCCCAGGTCCTGCAGCAGTTTGCCGCCGGCTGCGGTGCCGTGACCGGCAAAAACCGAGACTT
>JAEZQV010000390.1 GCA_023441125.1 Bacillota bacterium | reverse complement strand
GAACTATGCAGTGCGGCCGGGCTGACCCACCATGCTATCTATGCCATAACCATCGCCGGCAATGCCACCATGACGCATTTGGTGCTGGAGATTTCGCCGTCCACACTGGTGCGCAAACCATACGCCTCTTTGTTTAAATATCTGGCGCCGCTAAATCCGCGGGAGGTAGAACTGGACATAAACCCGCAGGGAAAAATCATGGTGTTGCCTAATATTGCCAGTTTCGTAGGGTCCGATACGACAGCTGCGATTCTGGCTGTGGATCAGGACATGGCGGCGGTACCTGTCTTATTGGTGGATTTAGGCACCAACGGCGAGATGGTGGCCGGGGACGGCAGCCGGCTATACGCCTGCTCCACTGCCGCCGGACCGGCCTTTGAGGGCTCGCATATCCGGGACGGCATGCGGGCCGCCGAAGGCGCTATTACCGATGTGGTAATAACCGAACAGGCTGTTTCCCTGCAGGTAATCGGCGCAGGCAAGCCGGCCGGCATTTGCGGTTCCGGCATTGTCAAGGCCATTGCAGAGCTTTTAAAGGCGGGGATTCTTGATGTGAACGGCCGGTTTAAGAAGTCGGCGGCGGAAAATTTACCGGTTTTTCTGGCGCAGCGCCTGAAGCAGCGCGCCGGCCAGTGGGAATTTGTGCTGGTCGAAGCCCCGGACAGTGCCGGTGGTGCCGATATTGCGATTACCCAGGCCGATATACGGCAGATTCAGCTGGTTAAATCCTCCATCCGCACCGGCATTCAATTTCTCCTGGAAAAGCTCAGCCTAGACGGTGAAATAACGGTATGTTTAGCAGGGGCATTTGGCAACTATATCGATACAGACAGTGCCTTGACAATCGGGCTGCTGCCGGGAATCAAACGGGAGGCTATCCGGTCTGTCGGCAATGCGGCCGGCACCGGCGCAGTGCAAGCGCTGCTGCTGGCGGAAAAAATGCAAAGATGCACTGCTATTGCCGGCAAAGTCAGTTATCTGGAACTGGCAGCCCAGCCTAATTTCCAAAGCAGATTTTTGGCCAACCTCAGTTTTCCCCGCTGTTGACCGTTAAGAAACCACGCTGCACGCCAAACGCTTGGCGGCAGCGTGGTTTGCTAATTTACATTGACAGGGCAGCCAGGTTTCGTATACGCTGAGTAATATAAACAGAACAGGGAGCGCAGAAATGATGGTATTAAGACTACTCAAGATGATCGGGCAAGGTTTGCTGTTATGGCTTATTTACTGGCTGGGCAATCAACTTACCGCCGTCACGGGCTTGCCCATTCCCGGCACGGTGTTTGGCATGGTTCTTTTGTTCGGACTTCTGGCGTGCGGCGTTCTAAAACTCAGCTACATTCAGGAAACTGCCGATTTTTTACTTAAACATATGCTATTCTTCTTTATTCCGGTAGCTGTCGGCTTAATGGACTGGGGAGCGGTATTTTATGAACATGCGGCGGTGTTGGCGGCGGCTTTGCTGGCCGGAGCGGTATTGCCGTTTTTTACGGTAGGTATTATTACTCAGCTGTTGCATAGAGAGGGGAAATGACCCACATGGCGCTAACCGCTTTTTTTGTGTTTATGACTGTGGCTGCGTATCTGTTAAGCCGCTATTTATACTTTCGGTACAGTAATCCGCTCATTAATATTGTTCTGTTGAGTGCCGCCGCGATCATCGCGGTTTTGGTCCTGACTAACATGCCCTATCAGGCCTATGCGCCGGCGAAAGACATCATGACTTTCCTGCTTGGACCGGCAACGGTTGCCCTGGCTGTGCCGCTGTACAGGAACCGGCATTTACTGCGGCAGTACGGTACTGCCATCTGCCTGGGCGTCGGTGTCGGCACACTGGTGTCCATGGCTACCGTGCTGGTTATTACCCGGGCCGGCGGGCTGGCAAGAGAAATCATTGTATCGATTATCCCGAAATCCTCCACCATTCCTTTTGCCGTCGATGTGGCGCAACTGGCAGGCGGCAATTCTGCTTTGGCGGTAGCTTTTGTAGTGGCCACCGGCACATTCGGCTCGGTAATCGGCTTAAGCCTGCTTTCCTGGTGTAAGATCCATGACCCTGTAGCCCGCGGGCTGGCGATGGGGACGGTATCACATGGCCAGGGGACGGCGATGGCTCTCCTCGAAGGCGAGCAGCAAGGCTCGATGGCCGGCGTGGCTATGGCCCTGGCCGGGGTGTTTACGTCGGTGCTCGCGCCTGTGCTCATTGCCTGGTTTGTGGATTGACTGCTTTTATGGTATTCTGGAATATAAAAGCATTAGCGGCAGGTTTTTCTGGGAAAAATAGAGAAAGAAATACTATAAGAAACAGCAGGCTTGGACAAGCAGAATGCAGGAAGGGGTTTATTTATGGCGAAAGATTGTTCTTTTGATATTGTATCCGAGGTTGATATGCAGGAGCTGGATAATGCCGTAAATCAAAGCAGCAAGGAGATTGGGCAGCGCTATGATTTTAAAGGCAGCAAGGCGGCGATTGTGTTAGACGACGCTGCGCTTAAATTATCGGCAGAAGACGACTATAAACTGGGAGCTATGCTGGATATCCTGCGAAGCAAAATGGTAAAACGCAATGTGCCGTTAAAGTGCCTGGATGTTGGCAAAGTGGAACCCGCGTCCGGGGGGACTGTCCGGCAGACAGTCAAGATTCAAAAGGGTATTAGCAAGGAAAAAGGAAAAGATGTGGTAAATGCCATTAAGGAATTGAAACTTAAAGTGCAGGCGCAAATTATGGACGATCAGGTCCGCGTGACCGGCGCCAAAAAGGATGACCTGCAGGCCGTTATTCAAAAGCTGAAAGACAAGGATTTTGGGATTGAACTGCAGTTTATCAATTTCCGGTCCTAACGCCAGGTAAGATTAACTATAGTAGCAAAAAAATGAGATTGCCACCGGCCGCAATGAAGCGCAGCCCGGGCAATCTCATTGTCTTTTATTAGGCTACGGCAGTTTCGCTGTCCAGGATAGTAAAGGCCCGGATCAGGCGCGTGCGGTCAAAAGCGGCTTTGACAATGCCTGCCAGACCGCACAGGGCGACGTCGCCGCCCTGTTGTATAGCCCGTTTTTGAATATTGACCAGCATGCCTAAGCCCGTTGAGTTGATCCCGCTTACATTGGAAAAATCCAGGCGGAAATTGGGATGGCCGTCCTCGATGTAACCCAGCATGGCTTCGCGGATGGCCGCTGCCAGGTCGCCCTGCAGCTCGCCGGTTAGGCTGATGATAACCTGATTGTCCTCAAGCAGAAATTGTTGATTTTCCATAATTTATTTCTCCTCCTTATGTCCTAAAGCGGGTCATCGCCAGCTTGAGATTGGTAGCCATGGTATTTGTTTCGGCAGAGTTGGCGGCCAGGCAATCCATGACACCGGCAGTCTGCTGTGTCGCTGAAGAAACTTCCTTGGCCTGCTGGGCCGTATTTTCAATTACGGTAGCCAGTGAGTCAATCAAATCGATAATGATGTCGGAGTGGGTCACTTCCTCATCGGTAATGGCCAGTACGGCTTCAATGTCAGACACGGTATGATTAACGGCCGCCAGGATATTTTCCAGAGCCGTATGGGCCTGGTTGGCGCTGGCAACACCTGCTTCGACTTCGCTGCGGCTGCCCTGCATGGAATTAACGGCAGCAGCGATACTTTGCGTCACTTTGCCGATAAGCTGGGCCACTTCGCCGGCGCCTTGCGTAGACTGTTCGGCCAGACGTTTGACTTCTTTGGCGACAACGGCAAAACCGCGGCCGGCTTCTCCGGCCCGGGCGGCCTCAATAGCCGCGTTCAGGGCTAAAAGATTGGTCTGGGAAGCGATGTTGGTTATGGTCTCCGTCACGGCGCTGATTTGTGAGATGTAGTGATTGAGCGTGTCAATTTCTTTTTCCGTGTCAGTTGTCTTAGCCATGATATTGCTCATACAGGCTACGGTATGACCGACGGTCTGGCGTCCTTCCAGGGCCGTATTCAGTGTTTCCTGGGAATTGGCGGCAGCCGAAGTGGCTTCGCGTTTGGCAATATCGGTCAGGGAAGAGAGTTCCAGCAGTGATTTGGCGACTTCCACCACGGAACCGGTACCGATGGCGGCGTCATTGGCCAGGTGGGCGCTGTTGCCGGCGACTTCGGCGGCTGTAACCGATACCTGCTCCACGGACGCGGCTGTTTCCTGCGACGCGGCCACTACCTGTTCGGCTGACTGCGATACCGTTTGTACCAGGGAGCGCAAATTTTGCAC
>JAEZQV010000387.1 GCA_023441125.1 Bacillota bacterium | reverse complement strand
GTTACCCATGCGCTGACCGGGGACAGTCATCCCGCAGCCCATGACCAATATGACGAGAAAGGCTGGTGGGAAGCGTTAATCGGTCCCGGCCGGCCGCTGGATACCGAGCGGTTTTTTGTCATTTGCGCCAATGTGCTGGGCGGCTGCCAGGGAACAACCGGGCCGGCGTCGCCTGATCCGGTTACCGGCAAGCCTTACGGGATGCGGTTTCCGGAGATTACTATCGGGGATATGGTCCAGGTGCAGAAACGTTTATTGGAGGTACTCGGCATTCATCACCTGGCGCTGGTAATCGGTGGCTCCATGGGGGGAATGCAGGCGCTGGAGTGGGCGGTAAACTATCCGGGATTTATCGATGGCGCTGTTGTAATTGCGGCCCCCGGCTATTCGGCGCCGCAGGCCATTGCCTATAACCGGGTGGGCCGGCAGGCCGTCATGCTTGATCCGGCCTGGCAGAACGGTGATTACTATGACTGCGCCCGGCCCGAGCGGGGGCTGGCCGCGGCCCGGGCGCTGGGCATGATTACTTATCAGAGTGAAATGTCCATGGCCTATAAGTTTGGCCGCCGGACCCGCAATGGTCAGTTTGAGATTGAAAATTATCTGGATTACCAGGGCGAAAGTATCGTAAAGCGGTTTGATGCCAATTCCTATCTGTATCTGCTGCGGGCCATTGATCTTTTCGATATTAGTGACGGCTACGGATCTTATGAAGCCGCTTTGGCCCGGATTGATGCCCGGGTCCTGCTGATCGGAGTGAACTCCGATATCTTATACCCGGCCTATCAACAGGAAGAACTGGCGGAAACCATGCGCCGGGCGGGCGTTCGCACCGACTTGGCCGTGATTGACAGCCCGCACGGTCATGATGGCTTTTTGCTTGATTTTCATTTGCTGCGGCCGATTCTGACCCGCTTTATCAATAAAGTTCTGCCGGCTCCCGCCGTCATTCCGTTCCGGGCGTGGGGCATGTTCCGGCCGGCCAATCTGGCGTATCTGGGAGCCCGTTTAATCCCGGGGGTTCAGGTTAAAGAGGCTTAACGGCAACAAACTATAAGAATAAAACAAGAATGAGGGATGCTATCATGACATTGCCCGAGAAACTGCGATTTGACACCTTAGCCGTCCATGCCGGCCAACAGCCCGACCCGACAACCGGCTCGCGCGCCGTTCCCCTCTATATGACTACGGCCTACAATTTTCGTGATGCCGACCATGCCGCCGATTTATTCAGCTTGAAAGAACCGGGCAATATTTATACCCGGATCATGAATCCGACAACAGATGTTTTTGAACAGCGGATGGCCGCTTTGGAAGGCGGCGTGGGCGCATTGGCGTTTGCTTCCGGTCATGCGGCCATTACCGCGGCTATCCTCAATATCGCCCAGGCGGGGGATGAAATTGTCAGCTCCTCCACCCTCTATGGCGGTACTTACAACTTGTTTGCCCATACACTGCCAAGACTGGGCATCAAGGTTACTTTTGTCGATCCCAGCAAGCCGGAGAATTTTGCTGCCGCGATTACGCCCAAGACGAAGGCCCTGTACGCCGAAATCATCGGTAACCCCAAGATTGATGTGTTAGAGCTGGAAAGTGTGGCGGCGATTGCTCACCAACAAGGCTTGCCGCTGATTATTGACAGCACCTTTGCTACCCCCTACCTGTGCCGGCCGCTCGATTTCGGAGCGGACATTGTGGTGCATTCGGCCACCAAATTTATTGGCGGCCACGGTACTGCGATGGGCGGTGTGGTTATTGACGGGGGCAAATTTGACTGGAGTAACGGTAAGTTTCCCCTGTTATCGGACCCGGACCCCAGTTATCATGATATCCGCTACACCGAAGCGCTTGGCAAGCTGGCCTTTATTATTCGTCTCCGGGTGCAGGTCCTGCGGGATGTCGGCGCCTGTCTCAGCCCCTTTAACAGCTTTATGTTCCTGCAGGGTTTGGAAACGCTGCATCTCAGAATGGACCGGCACAGCCAAAATGCCCTGGCAATTGCCCGGTACCTGGAAGGCCATGAACTGGTAGCCTGGGTCAGTTATCCCGGGTTAGCCAGTCATACCGATCATCACCTGGCGAAAAAATACCTGCCCAAGGGTGCCGGCGCTATTTTGACCTTTGGTATCAAAGGCGGGCTGGCCGCCGGGCGGAAGTTCATCAATGCCCTGCGCTTATTCTCGCTGCTGGCCAATGTCGGTGATGCCAAGTCCCTGGTCATTCATCCGGCCAGCACCACCCACTCGCAATTGTCGAGTGAGCAGCGGGCCAGTGCCGGGGTAGCCGACGATATGGTCCGGCTTTCTATCGGTATTGAAGATGCCGCCGATCTGATCGACGATCTGGCGCAGGCTCTGGCTGCCAGCAAATAAATTTGCATTTTCCTTCTATAGCCCTGAGGAATTCCAGGCATGCGTAATGTATATTTTACTGTTGGCCCACCGTGGGGTTACAATAAAAGTAAGATTTTACAGAATGCGGAGGGAGTCAGTGTGCAGGCTTTGCTGACATGGATACTTGGCTATAGATTACCTGACACCAAGATCAAAGAAACCAAAGAAGGCGTGCTGGTAGACAAGCGCGCCAAAGTGGTACCCATCCCGGTGGAGAGGGATATAACCCGGACTCAGGAATTTTGGGATAAAGCGGTGCCGTCATAAGTAATTTTTGCTTACTTGTAAATTACTTCTTGACAGATTCATAGTGTGCCCGCCATAGTATAAGGTATATAGCTTATCTGCTATATACCTTATACTGATGTTAGGAGTACGTCTGCTGTGGATATTCTCCATTTAACTTATTTTATTGAGGTCGCCAGGCAATTGAGTTTTACGAAAGCGGCCCGGGAATTGCATGTCTCCCAGCCGTCCATCAGTAAAATGATTCGCAATTTAGAGGATGAACTCAAAGTTACGCTGCTTGACCGTTCCGCCCGCCGGGTAAAACTGACAGATGCGGGTCAGGCCTTATATGAACGGGGTCTCAAAATTGTGGATTCACTCAAAAATGTAACGGCCGATCTGGATGATTTGACCAGCGGCCGGAAAGGGAATATATGTATTGGCATTCCGCCGATGGTGGAAACAAGCTTTTTTGCCATTGCCATCGGCGAATATAAGAAGAAGTATCCCAATATTGTTATTGATTTAGTGGAAGTGGGCTCCAAAGCCGTGGAAGAGATGGTGGAGGACGGCAGCCTGGATATTGGCGTTGTTGTCCTGCCGGTCAAAAATAAGGTGAATTTCTCAATGTTTGCCTTTGTAAAAGATCCCATCTGGCTGATTGTTCATCCGGAGCACCGGTTGGCCGGGCGGGATGTGGTCAGCATTACCGATCTGGAGGAAGAGCCCATTGTGATGTTTCGGAAAGACTTTGCGCTGCACGATCACATTGTGGAGAAATGCCGCGAATATGGTTTTGTGCCCAAGGTGCTCTGCGAAAGCTCACAATGGGATTTTATGGCCGAAATTGTGGCTTCCAAATTGGGCGTTGCCTTACTGCCCAAGGTGGTATGCGACAAAATTGGCGAGGGGGTTAAGGCTTTGCCGATAGCCGAGGAAATCAGCCCCTGGCATTTGGCTGTCATTTGGAAAAAAGACACCTATTTGTCGTTTGCCGCCCGGGAGTGGCTAAAATACGCCGCCTGTTTATTCGGCGTGGAAGTTACCCTGGACTGAGGCCGGACTTACAGCTAAGTCCGGCTTACGCTTTCACCCAAGACTCGGCACAAGCCAAGTCTTTTCTTATATTGGCAGGAATGTTGGCTTGCAGGGCGAAACGTATTATATTGGTAGCAATTGCTGAAGAAGGGATTGGCAACTTTTGCGTTTGGAAGATATCGGTACAGTGTTTTGGCGGGATTGGGTGGTCTTAAACCGCCGGTTGGTCAAGTTTGTATTATCACGGATGATTAGTCCGATATTATATCTGGTGGCGTTTGGCTGGGGTCTGGGCCGCAGTATGCCGGTCAATGGCGGCAGTTATCTGGATTTTATTCTGCCGGGCATAATGGCCCTGAATGCTATGAATATCAGTTTTAGTGCCGTGGGTTCGCCGCTTAATATGAGCCGGCTGTACCATAAAACACTGGAGGAATACCTCATTGCTCCGGTTAGCCCTGGCTCTTTCGTGGTCGGGAAAGTGCTGGCAGGGGCGCTAAGGGGACTGATTTCCTGCACGGTTATTTTTGTATTGGCGGCGGTATTTGGCGCCAAACTGGCAGTGACCGCCGGTTTTGTTCTGACCCTGGCCCTGACGTGCCTGCTATTTGCCGCGATGGGCCTGGTGGCGGCCATGCTGATAGATTCCCATGAGGATATGGCCAATTTCAGCACCTATGTGCTGCTGCCCATGTCCTTTTTATGCGCCACATTTTTCTCGCCGGACCGGCTCCCCTATATTTTTCATATGTTCATTGAGCTGTTGCCGTTAACCCACGCCACCTATGCGCTCCGGGCCATTGGGGCCGGACTGGCGACGCCCTGG
>JAEZQV010000371.1 GCA_023441125.1 Bacillota bacterium | reverse complement strand
GCAGGGCGTTAAGCGCATCGGTGGAATTGGTAAAGGGAATCAGCTCAAGCTCCAGTCCTTCCGCGGCGGCAATGCCGGAGTCAATGGCGATAAAGCCCAGGATGTTGCCCGTAGCAGGGTTGTAGGCCATATTGACATGTTCAAGCTTTTTATCTGCAACCTTATCCTTGGTCTTTGTGTCCGGGGCTGAGGAAGTGGGGGATGCGGTTCCGCCGCAGCCGGTCAGCAACGTGGCCGACATCGTTACCGCCAGTGCCAGAGTGCATGCCTTTTTCCAGTTTAGTGTCATAACTTTTTCTCCTCATTTTTAATTTTATCTTCAATATCCTGATTCAGGATGTGAAGCAGCGTATTGCGCAGTTCCAGCATCTCCTGGTTTTCAAACAGAGCATTCCGGTTAATCAGTTGCTTATCCTTCAACTCACAACTGTATATGATTTTGCTGGGGCTGGTGCCGAAAAGAAAAATCCGGGTGGACAAGAGCAGCGCTTCCTCCACATCATGAGTGACAAACAGTACGGTTTTTCTGTCCTGCCCTTTCTTGGCCCACATAGACTGTATCATATCCTGCAGCCTGGCTCGGTTTACTGCGTCAAGCGCACCGAAAGGCTCATCCAGCAGCATGAGGGAAGTATCCAGCGCAAATGCCCGGCAGATTGCGCACCGCTGACGCATGCCACCAGACAACTCATTGGGATATTTATCATAAACATCCTGGTTTAGCCCCACTTCATTTAAATAATAACGAATTTTTTCCACCAGTTCCTTTTGGGATTGTCCAGGATACTTCTGTTTGAGGGCCAGCAACAGATTTTTGCCTGTAGTAAACCAGGGAAACAAGCTGTAATCCTGAAAGACCATACTTCGATCCGCTCCGGATTCCAGCAGTGCTTTCCCATCCACTAGGATTTCTCCGCCTGATGGTATTTCCAGCCCCGCCATCAAGCGGAGAAAGGTACTCTTGCCACAGCCTGACTGCCCCAGCAGGCATACAAAATCTCCGGACGCAATGTCCATGTTAATCTGTTCCAATATAGGCGTTGTCTTATAGGCAAAAGCTACATTCCTCACCGTTATGCTGCTCATGTATTGCCTCCCCGGCGTACTTAATAATAATTCTGCTGTAATGGATGACAGCCGTCACGATGGTGCCTTGGATGATCCGGTAACTGGGATTGCGCAAGGCTTGCCGGACCTGCATGGCTAATCCGCCTGCCGCCTGTCCGGGTGATAATCTCCTTTACAAATGATGCAGTTTGTAATGAACGGCTTTCAGGTCACAAGCTAAAATAACGGCACAATGGCGCCTTTATATTTTTCTTCCAGGAATTTTTTAACCTTGTCCGATTTCAGGGCGGTTTCCAGTCTGGCGATATTTTTATCAAGCTGCTGATCCTTCTTCACGGCAATAACAATAGAGTATTTGTCGCTTTCGGCCTTATCCTCCAAAGCAATGGCCGATTTAGGATCCACATTGCCTTGAACGGCAATAACCGAATTGATCGTGGAGCAATCTACATCATCCAGCGAGCTGACCAGTTTCATGACATCCATCTCGACAATATTCAAATTTTTCTTATTCTCCACAATATCCAGTTTGGTTGGCATCGCCACACCATCTTTAAGCTTAATTAACCCGTTGGTCTGCAGTACCTTCAAAGCCCGGGACCGGTTGCTCGGGTCATTGGGTACAGATATGGTGGCGCCAGCCGGCAAATCATTGATGTTCTTGATTTTCTTGGAGAAGACTCCCATAAAATACTTGACTATGCCGCCATTATAAGGCGCTAGATTGGTACCTTTGTTTTGATTGAACTGTTCCAGATAGGGCCCATGCTGGTAAACATTGGCCTCAATACTGCCTTCCTGCAAAGCGATGTTGGGAGTTACCAGATCATCGAATACTTTTATATTTAAAACATAGCCGTCTTTATCGAAATCTTCTTTGGCGGCAGTTAAAATATCCTTGAATATCGGGGAGGTTCCCACCGTGATACTCTTCTTTTCCGGGGAATTGGCTGCCGTATCGGCGCTTTTAGAGCTCCCGCACCCAACCACGCTAAGGCTAAGCATACAAATTAATACCAAGGCAATTGCTGTTCTGCTGCTCACGTTCACCACTCCATATTTCTTATTTTAGTACTTTGTATAAGTAATTCCCCAGCGACTGAATAACCTGCACTAATACAATCAGGAAAAAAACCGTGCCGTACATGATTGTGTTGTCAAAATTGGCATAGCCGTAGGTGATGGCCACGGCTCCCAGCCCGCCGGCACCCACGGCCCCGGCCATGGCGGTGCAGCCCAGGATGGAGATGATGGCCAGCGTGATACCGGAGATAACCGACGGTACTGCCTCCGGCAGCATAATCCTGAAGATAATCTGAACGTTGCTGGCGCCAAAAGATCGGGCCGCTTCAATCAGTTCCTTGTCAACCTCGCGCAGGCTGCCTTCGATAATCCGCGCAATAAAGGGCGCCCCGGCAATGGTCAGCGGCACAATAGCGGCCTTTTCGCCGATGGAGGTGCCGACTATGGCCCGGGTCACCGGGATGATCGCCACCAGCAAAATGATAAAAGGAAACGAGCGGACAATATTGATGACGGTGTTTAAGGTCTGATAAACATATTTATTGGGCTTTAGCCCGTCTTTATAGGTAATGATCAGCAAAATGGCCAGGGCTACGCCGATTATCGAAGATACCAGCGTGGCTACACCCACCATGAACAGCGTTTTGGTAAGCTCGGGCAGCACAATGCTGTGGATAAGGGTATACATCTGTGAACTATCCATTGTGCACCGCCTCCCATTTGACCCCGGCCGCAGTTAGGTAATCACTTACCTTTTGCTCCTGGCCGGCATCAATATTAATCACGATGGAGCCCAGCACCCCTTCCTGGTATTTTTCCACCTTGGCCCAGGCAATCGAAAACCTGACATCCAGTTCCCGGGCCATTGCCGATAATACCTGACTGTTATCGGCATAGGCAATGCGGATGTTTCGGCCTGACGCCGGTATCAGTTCCTCGTTTTCGTCCCCCAGCAGGTTCTTAAGGGCCGGCGGCTGATGCAGGAATACGCTGCCGACCGTGCCGTTGGCCATAATCTCGCCGTCTTCCAGAATGGAAACCTTGTGGCAGATAGCTCTGACTACCGCCATCTGATGGGTGACAAAGACAATGGCAATTCCCAGGCTTTCACTAATTTTCTTTAACAGCAGCAGAATGGATTTAGTTGTTTTGGGGTCTAAGGCCGACGTAGCCTCATCGCACAGCAAGATCCTGGGATTCAGCGCCAAAGCCCGGGCAATGGCTACCCGTTGCTTTTGCCCGCCGCTCAATACCCTTGGTTTATCATGGATTTTATCTTCGATAGCAACAAGCTGCAGTAACTCCCTGACGCGCTTGTCAATCTCAGCGTTGGGATAGCCCCAGCATTCCAGCGGTAAGGCCACATTCTGATACACTGTTTTTCTTTCCATTAAAGAGAAGTTCTGAAAAATCATACCGATATTTTTCCTGAACTGCCTGATTTCGTGCTCAGTATGCCGGCTAATCTCGAAACCGTCAATTTTCACACTGCCGGAATCATATTTCTCAAGCCCGTTAATACACCGCAAAAGAGTCGATTTGCCGGCGCCGCTCCTGCCGACAAGTCCGTAAATTTCTCCGTCATGTATAGTTAAATTAATATTTCGCAAAACCTTACTATCACCATAAGATTTTTGTAAATTACGTATTTCTATCAATCGACTCACCCTTTATCTGCATCTGCACACTGTGCTAATTGGCCGGCACAAAAGCTCGTCCTCACACTTAAACAGCAGCGGGGCGGGGAAAGGCCAGCGCCTGGACAAAATAATCCTGAAATTCCGGCTGCAGCGACAGCTCAATAATTTTCAGGTCCTGGCCGATTTGCTGCACTTGGGCACCGGCAGAGCGGTTTAGGAGCACCGCCTTAGCCCCTTCTTTGGCCGTATTGCCGACAAAGCGTATTTTACTTTGGCAGGCGGCCGGCAATAAGCCGATCCCCGCCAGGGATGCCGGCTGCAAATGAAAGCCGAAGGCGCCGGCCACAAAAATATCGTCAAGGTCAGCAAAGCTGACCCCGCTTGCCTGCAGCAAGAGGTCCATAGCGGCCCTAATGGCGCCTTTAGCCAGTTGAACCTGCCGCACATCTTTCTGGCTGAGGAACACACAGCCATCCCCGGAAAGTACAAAGCAGGGCTTGCCATCTCTGGTGCCAAAGCGGGCGGCCAGTTGCGGCGGTAATGCTCCGGGGCTCGCAAAGCGTCCGTTGGCTGTAATCACGCCATGCCTGACCAATTCGGCAACCAGATCAATGAGGCCGCTGCCGCAGATTCCTGTCGGCGCCTCGCCGCCGATGACCTTTAGCGTAAGCGTCCCGTCGCCGGCGATGGCGACGCCTTCGATGGCTCCCGGCTCGGCCCGGCAGCCACAGGCAATATTCATGCCCTCCAGCGCCGGTCCGGCCGCCGAAGAGGTCCCCACCAGATTGCCCTCCTTACAAACCACCAGTTCCCCGTTGGTGCCAATATCGATAAATAAAGCGGTATGCGGATAAGTGTGCAAGCCGGCGGCCAGCAAGCCGGCCACAATATCGGCGCCGACAAAAGCGGCCGCCGACGGCAGGACGGTGACAACCCCGCGGGGGGATATCTCAAGTCCGAGTTCGGCCGCGCTTGCTTCCACCTGCTGCAGAAAAACCGGCCGGTAAGGCGCAGAGGCCAAGGAATTGGGCGCCACTCCCAGCAACAAATGCTGCATGGTGGTATTGCCGGCGACCACCACCTGGTAAATATCCCGGCTGTCCAGCTGCCGGTCGGCAGTCAGCTGGGCCAGCAAGCGGTTAATGCCGCTAACAATCCTGGCCTGCAGCAGCCGGGTGCCATCGGCTTGTTTGGCGGTAAAAGCGATCCGGGTCAACACATCGCCGCCAAACTCGGTTTGGGAGTTGAGGCAGGACCGCACCCCCAGACTGCTGCCGTTTGTCAGGTCAAATAATTCGGCCACCACACTGGTTGTGCCAATGTCCACAGCCAGCCCGTAACAGGCCCGCCCGGGCTGATAATGCCAGTCCAGCAGCTTTCCTCTGTAAACAACGGCAGCCAGGCAGCTCATACCCTGTTTGTATTTCGCGGCCAGTTCCTGCAGCAGCAACGGATAGGCAGCCGGAAACTGCGGCATAATCGTCATATCCATAGCCCGCTGGTCATCCGGGGCAGCAAACCGGTCAGAGACTATTTTGTATACCGGCGGATCAAACGGCCAGTCTGTACTGTGGCCTTCTGCCAGGGTAACAAAACCCTCCGCGCGGCCAGCCACAAGCTCTATCCGTACCGGACCGTGGATTCTGGCCTGGCAGGCCAGCCGCAAGCCGGCCGCCGGCTGCTTTTCCCGCCAGTTGCGTTCGGTTTCGTTCGGTTCACTCAGCGCACCGCCGGCTTTAACCTGACACTTACCGCACGTGCCGCGGCCGTCGCACGGAGCCTCCAGCACAAGACCGGCCGCCCGCAGAGCCTGTAAGAGGGTAGTGCCGTCGCTGACTGTAAGCGTTATATCCTGCGGTAAAAATGTAATTTCATGTAGTTGCATTGGTCTGACGCCTCCAGTTGGCTGCTGCTTTATAGGCCGCCCCAATGGCCGGCCAAGGCAAGCCCTTGTACAGGCCGCCCGATGACCCGAACAAAAAGCCGGGAAAGTCCTGCCAGGCATCAAGCAGCCTGACAACATCCTGTTCCGCCTCGGCGGCCGTCTTTAAGCGGCCTTGCCCTTCAAAATCAAAATTTCCCCAGTAGATCCAGTCCTTCTGGTCCTGAAACAAAGCCGGCGTAATGCCCAGCAGCGGCTGCAGCCCCTGGATACCCCAAAAGCCGGCTTCCCGCAAAGCCGGCACCAGACTGACAATATTGCCGTCGGAGTGAAACACCACCGGCACATGGGCGCAGTCCAGCCGGCCCAACACCTGTTGCAATAACGGGAAATAGCTGTCAGAAAAGAATTTCGGGTTAATTAACAGCCCTTTATCGCCGGCCAAATCGTCGAAAACCACAATTCCGTCACAGCCGGCCTGCAGGGCGGCTATCGCCTGCTCAGCCGCAGCGGACAAATATTGCTGCAGAAGGGTCCGGGTTTCCACCGGCTGTTTGATAATAAGCCGGCTGAAAGCATGCCAGCCCAGCCGTTCGGAAAAAAAGGTCACCGGTCCCTGGAAGCTGCCAAATAAAAAAATCTCTCTTTGTCTCCACTCCTGCCAGTTAGTAGCCGGGCGTCCCGTTCTTGGCGTCAGCGGCAAAACCGCCAAATCCGCCTGCAACTGCTCAAGGGCTGCGGCCAGGCCGGGGAATCCGGCCGCCTGCAGCCAGGCCTCTTCCAGGAGTATTTCACCTAGCGGCGGGCGGTCGGTTACCCTGCCGGTCAGAGCTGTCCATACCCGCTCACGCTTTAACAACAGTAAGCTCCTTTCACGGTACCGGTCAGAGCCTTAAGATTGGCCTGCGGTGTTGCCAGGCTGATCCCGCAGGCCGGGGCAATAATATCAATGTCCTGCGTCAGCAGATTGCTGACCTGCTGTATAATCCGGCGCGGCTCGCCGGTATGCAGCATTTGGGTATTGATATTGCCCATGACCGGCTTGTCACCTAAAATGGTCTTGGCTTTAGCCAAATTTACGATGGAATCAAAACTAAACGCCGCGCCGCTCACTTCTTTTAACGAATCCAGCAGCACGGTGGCGTCGCCGCAGATATGCACGATGGTTGCCCCTCCCGCCCGGCTGATTTCCCCAATCAGGCGGGTAAGCAGCGGCACAACAAACCGCCGGAAGTTGGCGCCGCCAATGATTTCACCGGTGGCGGTCGGATCGGCGATGGCAATGGCGGCCGCGCCGGCGGCAACCTGTTTGCGGGCAAACGCCGCCAGATAGTCGGTCAGATAAGCAAGCACACTTTGCACTTCTGCCGGTTGTTTCCGCATCAGCCGGAAAAAAAGCAACGGGTCCATGATGGAGGTGGCCAAACTGATCGGCCCGGTCAGATTGCCGATGACCGGCACATCATTATGCCGCGCCGCCAGCTCTTGGATGGCGGCAATAATAACGGCCGGCCGGCCGCCGCTGTCCGGCTCGGGCATTTGCCGGCCGGTAATGGCGGCCAGTTGCTCTGCCCCATATTGGGTAATGCAGGGCTCCACGCCGGCGTCGCCCAGGTCGACCGAACTGCCAAACATTTCGGCTTCCGCCGTCATGCAGAAAGGCACGCCCAGATTTTCAAAACCGGTGTGCAGCCGGATGGCCTCAGCGGCCTGGGCCATAACCAGCGGCTCGGTGTGGAAAGCGGTGAATTTATTAAGTACAGCCGTAGTGGCCGCACTCATCATGCCGCCCGGGCAGATGACCGGCGCCCGGTCGGTTTTCTCCCCGGCTAACGCGGCTTTAAGCCGTATCTTTTCTGTAAAATCCATATGTCCTCCTGTTTAACACTGGCCGTAAAGCCTGGTGGCGGTCATAACGGCGTCAATATTGGCCGGCGGCGCATTAAAGGGGGTTTCACAACCGGTGGAAACAATCAGTCCGCGCGGGCTGTCGCCGGCGCTTTGGATAATTTCCTGCACTTCGGCCATGACCTTGGCCGGCGTGCCTTTGAGCATGGTTTCCGCCGGTTTGACATTGCCCAGCAGGCAGGTTTTGCTGCCCACCAGTTTCTTGGTCAGTTCCATGTCAATAATATCAATACTGAGAATATCCGCCCCCGTCTCGCCCATCAATTCAATAATTGGCGTTGTTTTCCCGCAGATATGCAAGCAGATCGGCAGTCCTCTGGCGTGAGTATGGGCAACAATATCATTGATGCGAGGCATGGCGAACTTTTCAAACTGCCGGGGGCTAATGAGGCTGGCGCTGGCCACCGGATCGACGATAACCGGGACAACGCCGATTTCGGCCAACGCGTCAATCATGGCCAAAGCGCTGGCTTTGGCCAAGTCCAGCAGCTCATTGACCAGCGCAGGGTTTTTATAGGTCTCGCGAATGAACATCTCGGTGCCGCGCAAATGAGAAGCTGTGGTAAACGGGGCGGCGAAAATACAGCCGACAAAAACCTGTTCCCCGATTTCCTGAACCACATGTTTGGCGGCATTCAGATAAACAGGCAAACGGCCGTCCTGCCACGGATCGGCCACCTTAACTTTGTCGATGTTCTTTGTATCTTCAACAACAGGGTGCTCCACCCAGGGCGCGTCATCCGCCGGGAAAAAAAGTTCCGTACCCATGGCCTCAGCCACCGTCGAGGTCGTGGTAAACATTAGCGGAATGTCATAACCATACCGTTTCCACGCCGCAACCTGCGCCTCGCCCATCAGCTTGGCATCGCTGTTAAATTGAGAGACAGTTACACCGGTTACGCGTGAGCAATGATTCAATACCAGTGGAGCCGAAGGCAGCCGGTCTATTTTCGTACCCTGCAAACAGCCGAGAACTCTTTCCTTAGGCGTCATTGTGTCTGGTTTGACGCTCACGCTCATGCGACAGCCTCCTTGCGTCCTTTCAATTGCCGGACAGCCACATTGGCATCCGCGGCATAAAGATCGGCCCGAATTTCATCGGCAAAGGCCTGGGAAATAGGTCCGCCGCCGATAATGACGGTTACCTTATCCCGCATGCCGCGTTTTTCCAGTTCCTCAACAACGGTAGCCATCCCCTCCATGGTGGTAGTCATGAGCGTAGCCATGGCCACGACGGTAGCGCCAACCTCTTCCGCCTTATCCACAAAAGCCTGCAGGGGAACGTTGCGGCCCAGGTCGTACACTTCAAAGCCGCCGGCCTCCAGCATGATTTTGACCAGGTTTTTACCAATATCGTGCGTATCACCCTGGACAACACCAATAACGATTTTCTCTGCAG
>JAEZQV010000367.1 GCA_023441125.1 Bacillota bacterium | reverse complement strand
GATCAGAAGTGTAACCAGCGAGACCAACCTGCTGGGCCTCAACGCCGCCATTGAAGCTGCACGGGTAGGGGAACAGGGCCGCGGCTTTGGCGTGGTTGCCGGCGAAATCCGCAAACTGGCAACAACCAGTGCCGATTCAGTAAAGCGAATTGAACAAATTATTACTAACATTAAAACCGATGGCTCAACCATTTATACGCAGATTAGCGGTACCCAGGAATCCATTGATCAGATCGCCACGGCAGTAACGCAGGTGGCCGAGACGATTCAGCAGGTAAGCAGAATGGCTTCACAACTTGACGAAATCGCCGAAACTTTAAATTGCCAGGAAACTTGCTAGCAGCGGGAGGCAGGAATTATGCGCGATAATAAAACTTCCCAGGCAGCCGCGGAATATGATGCCAATGTCCATAAAACCATTCCCCGGTATCACTTGTTTCATGACGAGGTACTGGATTTAGCCAGGGTGATTGTGCCTCAGCCCCAGACGTGGCTTGATACCGGCTGCGGTACAGGTACGCTGATTTTGAAAGCCCTTGAACGGTTTGGACAAGTACGCTTTGTGGCCGCCGATCCTTCTGCGGCCATGCTGCAGTTTGCGGCTGAAAAACTTGCCAATCAAAATGTAACTTTTGTTGCGGCCGGCAGCGAAGAACTGGTTTACACTGACAGGTTTGATATCGTCACCGCTATTATGGCCCATCATTATCTGGATAGAGAAGGCCGCCGGCAAGCTACCCGCAATTGTTATACTATGCTTAAGCAAGGCGGCCTGTATATTACTTTTGAAACCATTCGGCCTGCGACCGGAACCGGTACGCAAATCGGCCTGCAGCGCTGGCGCAACGCCCAAATAGCAAACGGCAAAAGCCCTGATGCGGCCGACAAGCATATCAGCCGGTTCGGCAGCGAACTGCTGCCTGTTACCCTGGCTGAACATCGCGAGCTCTTGGTCGAAACCGGTTTCGCGACCGTGGAGCTATTCTGGTTATCAGGCCTGCAGGCAGGCTTTTATGGAATAAAATAGCTGTAAGCCGGTGCTGTGCCCTAAATAAGCGAGTCCGTATCCTAGTTGCGATACGGACTCGTTGCATTTTGCCGGGAAATTTCTGAATTAATGGCGAAACTGTGATGCTAATCACGGACGGAAGGCCCGGTTTGTTATATTCTATAGCCAAGCAATGATGTTCTAGCTTGACATCCTGTCTGAAAATCCTTATGGACTACTATAATATGCAAAGGAGAAATAAATATGCTGCGGAAAATTGTGCAAATAAATGCAGAAAAATGTGATGGCTGTGGACTTTGCATCGGGGCCTGCCATGAAGCGGCGCTGCAATTAGTGAACGGCAAAGCAAAACTAGTCGCCGACAACTTATGTGATGGGTTAGGGGCCTGTTTACCCGACTGTCCCCGTGGAGCAATTCAGATTATCGAACGGGAGGCCGGTGCCTTTGACGAAGCGGCTGTAGAGCGGCACATTGCCGGCAGTCAGCCCGCCGAGACCGTACCGCCCCTGGCCTGTGGCTGCCCCGGCAGCATGGCCAAGACCATTCAACGGACCGCGCCAGCTAAGCCGCAGACAGCTGCGCCGGCTGCTTCCGAATTGCAGCAATGGCCCTGCCAGCTGCAGCTGGTACCGGCCGGTGCCGCGTATTTTGACAATGCCCATCTTCTGGTCACCGCCGATTGTGCGGCCTACGCCCATGCCAATATGCATGCCGACTTCATGCGTAACAAAATCACGGTGATTGGCTGTCCGAAGCTGGATGCCGCCGATTATGCCGCCAAACTGACGCAAATACTTACGTTGCATGAAATCAAAAGTGTAACGGTAGTCAGGATGGAAGTGCCCTGTTGCGGCGGTTTGGTAAATGCCGTGAAAGCGGCGCTGACGGCCAGCGGCAAAGTGATTCCCTGGCGTGTAGCCATCATCGGCACCGATGGCGCTGTGCGGGAAGAGTGTTAGCGATTGGCCGCCAACGCGGCGGGGTGCAGTGCTCCGCAGGAATAAAAACGAAACGCCTGTAAAGCCTTATGGACTTACAGGCGTTTTTTTATCCGCTACACGGTTTTTTCCAGACACTTGATCAGCATAACTTCATTTCCGTGCCTGTTATACAGTACTTTGTCCGACCATAACAGCATGAGCGGAATTCCCCGGCCCCGTTCGTTGCCAAGCAGCAGCTCAAACAGTTGTCCCATATCGGCGGATGCCAGTTCGGCCAGCCGGGCATTGGCCCGGAAGCCCGCCCCGTTATCTTTTACCCGGAGCACAAGCCGGTGGCCAATTTTATTGATTTTTATCCGGACGGCGTTGCCATGCTGCGTTGCATTCACAATAGCTTCCCCGAAAGGCACCTCAATTTTCGGCGCTTTTTCACCGGTTAATTTACATAAAACCTGATTGATCCGGCGTCTGACGACTGAGCGGTAGTTGCAATCTGAATAATCGAAGACCAGGGGAAACGGCCTTAGGCCTTTTATTTCAAGGCACAGGGCGGAACAATCGTCACTGACGGCACCACTCGCCAGCCGCCTGAACTGCTCGACGGTTTCGTCAAACCGGCCGGCCAGATTGATGATGTCCCGGGGCAATATCTCCGAGATGCCGTCAGACATGAAATAGAAAGTATCACCGTTTTGCAGCGGCAGGGTAAGGGAATCAAATATCGGCGTCTTGGTTGCGCCCAAATAGATGCCCGGAATAGTGAGGATGCCGTTTTGGCACTGGGTACTTGCCAGCACATAATTGATGCCGCCGGACCAGCAGGTTATCTGGTTGCTGTCAAAATCAACCGTAAAAGCAATAAGCGCAACCAGAATATTGTCCTGCATATGGGCAAGGATATACTGGTTCAACCATTCAAAAGTCTCTTTGGACCAGGGTTCCTCCCGGTCAATGGCTTCGTTCAGCAGGCTGCTGACGGCTGACGTATACAGGGCCGTTGCCATACCATGACCGGAAACGTCAATCAAATAACCGTGAAATTTATTTTTGTCATAGGCCAGGCGATAGCCGAAAAAATCGCCGCTGACGACAGTCAGTGGCCGGAAAACAGTGCGAACTGTTAGGCGCTCATCTTGATAAGGGGGCGGCAGCAGTGATTTTTGTACTGCGCCGGCCAGTTTTACCTGTTCGTGGATTTCAGCCTGCATTTTCCGCAATTCGGTTATATCACGGACAACGCTGAACACAATTTTCTCATTGCCGATGTATTCCACACTGGAATTGACCTCAACCGGAAACAGGCTGCCGTTCTTGCGGCGATGCATAGTCTCAAAGGTAATGCCCGATTCGGCGGCGATATTGATTTGCGCTTTTACCAGCGAGGCTTCCTGCTGCTGGCGCAGATCAAACACATATTTATCCAGCAGTTCCTCCCGCGTATAGCCATAGGCATTGGCGGCAGCGGGGTTAGCTTCCAGAATCTTGCCGCTGTTGCGGTTAATGAACAGCATGATATCACGGCTGTGGAGAAAAAACAGGCGAAATTTTTGTAATGCCTCTTGTATGGCCTGCCGCTCCATGATTTCTTCTTCCAGGGTGGCGCTAAGCTGCTGCAGTTCAACGACCATTTTCTCCAGTTCATAATTACTGTCCCGCAACGCTTTTTCCGTATGCTTATGATGGGTGATATCACTGACAAACGCGGCGTTGATCATACCGCCCGGCAGGCTGATGGCTTTTTGCTCAATCAGATAATAGCGGTCATTACCGCTGTCGTAACGTTCCCAGGTGCCGGACTCACCGTCATACAGCCTGTTGGGGCTGACGACAGGACAGTCCGGACAGACTGCTGTCAAACCGAACAATTCATAGCATTTGCCGCAGGCC
>JAEZQV010000323.1 GCA_023441125.1 Bacillota bacterium | reverse complement strand
TGCCTGGAAGGGGCAACGCGCCAGCCGCTTTATATCCCGAAAAACACACCGGCCCTCAAGGTTCTGGAAAAATTCCGGGAGACCGGCGTTCATGTAGCGCTGGTTGTCGATGAGTACGGCGGTATTTCCGGGTTAGTAAGTTTGTATGATATCGCCGAACACATTGTAGGCGATATGCCTTATCTGGGCGAAGAGGAAGATCCTGATATTGTGGCCCGTGATGACGGTTCCTGGCTGGTGGACGGCATGCTGTCGTCAGAGGAGCTCAAAGAACTGCTGGATGTCGATCATTTTCCCGGTGAAGAACGGGGTTACTTTCAAACCCTGGGCGGCTTCATTGTTTCCTATCTGGGGCGTATTCCCAATGCAGCGGAAAACTTCGATTGGCATGATTATCACTTTGAAATTGTCGACATGGATAAGGCCCGGGTTGACAAAGTATTGATCACCCGCCGGTTACCTCCGGACTATGCTGACGATCCTGCCACCGATTGATCCTTGTTTACGCAACAAAAACCCTGCGGCCAACTCGCAGGGTTTTTGTCTATCCTACGCACTATTAAAGGATTGTTTAAGCAGTAAGAGAATAGTATATGATTATCATACTAAAAAGTCCGCATCGACGGCATCCGTTTTTCAGCCAAAGTATGGCCATAGTCTTCGAGCTGAGCAGCTAACGTGCTGCTGGCTGTCATAATTTCAGCATCAACTGCATTAGAGTTCTGCATCAGCTCAGTAAGTTGTTGTCTGAGGGCTTTTACCTGCAGCGATATGGTTTGCAACTGCTGATCCATATAATGATCCTCCCTGTCATATTGTGACTAGTACTAGCTTTTCCGGCTAAATAAAAAAACATGTAAGCAGGCAGCGAATATCAACTAGCAATCATTGTCGCTTATGCTTATTAAGCATGCGGGAAAACTAATAGCAACATGGGAGGTGATAATTCTGACAACCAAAAAAACCAGCTTTTGGAATGGCAAAAATATGGCCGGAGAATCTCAGGCCGGTGCGCAGGGATTGATCAGTGAAGGGCCGCGTTCAAGCTCAACCCAGTCCAAATATCAGGTTGGCTCGGACACGGTTGCGGCCTCAGACCTGCAGCCGTCCGCGGAGTATTCAGAGGAACTCACCAAGCAGGGGGGCTGAGCTCCCAAAAGCTAAGCGGCAGTTTGCCGCAAACTAAACAACAAAGGGGGCTTATGCATGGCAGCTAAAGACTTACTGGATTCAAAGCAGGCCAAAAACAGCAAACCGGCCGCCAGTACTAACCAGTCCGCTAATGCCGGCCAAAAAACAAACAAGCCTTGCAAAAACTCACTCCCCACGTAATAAACAAGGAGAGCGGCTTACTCGCCGTTCTCCTTGTTTATTAAGTACGTCCAGCCCTCTTTTTGCTCAATCAGCTTCTCTTTGAGCAGGCGGCCGATGGCCCGCTTAAAAGCGGCTTTACTAATATTAAACTTTTCCTTGATTATTTCCGGCGGCGAATCATCACTATACGGCATCTGTCCCCCCCGTTCACGCAAAATCGCCAGTAATTTGGCCGCATCCTCATCCATAGCCGTTTCTTTTAGCGGGCGCAGGGAAACGTTAATCCGGCCGTCTTCTCTTATATAGGTAACCCGGGCAGTGAGTTCAGCGCCCACCCGCGGTCGCTCGGTCATCTCATCGTTATGCAAAAAAGCAATAAACCGGTCTTTGGTAAAAAGAAAAGCCCCCTGGTCACTATAATTATATACAGACCCGGTAACTGTATCGCCTACTTTAATGCCTTCAGCCGGCCGTGAGGCTCGCCGAATCTCATCCTCAACCTCCATGGTAACAGCCGGTCTGTCGGATTTGTCGCGATACAGCTTGACCCAGACTTTTTCACCACGCCGCGGCATGCCGCGCCGGCCGGCGTGCGGCATAAAGACCCCCCGTTCGGCACCAATATTGACAAAAGCTCCGTCACGGGTTGTATTGATCACTTCCACTCTGGCAATTTGTCCTTCCCGCATTTGCGGCAAACGCATACTGGCGGTCAGCCGGCCTTTGGGGTCGGTATACAAATATACCTTGACAGCTTGTCCTATGGCAACAGCCTCGGTCTGTTGAGCACTGTGCAGCAAAATATCATCGGTGGTATTCCCGGTGCCGGCATCCAAAAAAACTCCCAGGTCACTTTTGCGGACTGCCGTTAGCTCGACCACATCGCCTGGCTTAAAACTGTGTCGCTTTTTATCCATTGCCTTCACCTAACCTTGGTAAGCTACTTGTTTGGCATCACCCCATAACCGTTCAAGCTTGTAAAACTGACGGTCATCTTCCACAAAAATATGCGCTACACAATTACCATAGTCTAACAACACCCACCGCGCTTCCCGGTAGCCTTCTTTATGCAACAGTATAATCCCCTGTGCTTCGAGCTGTTCAACAATATGATCGGCGATGGCCTGCACCTGGGTAGTTGAAGGTGCACTGCAAATGATAAAGTAATCCGTCACCGGTGAAATGCCGGTCAGATCCATAATGATAATGTCCTGCGCTTTTTTGTCACTGGCAGCCTTGGCCATCCATTCAGCTAAATTGCTGTCATTTTCAATCATTAGTTAACTATTACCTCCTGGAAACTGTTCATTATAGCTTTTTCTTTCCAAAATTATTTTATTCGTAATCAGCAGGCAAGTTTCCTGCCAAAAAAGGTAAAGCTTAAAAATAAGCTTTACCTTTCGTTTAGTTTTTCCTGGTATTAGCAGTCGTCGCATCTTCCTTGGAAGATATGCCGTTTACTTTCGGCGTCGCAAAAAACATTCTTTCAACTAACAGCCTGGTTTGGGCTGTATCCGGGATCCAGTAACTCAGGCCGTCAATGGTTGCAAAATCCCCCGGCAGCATTTCGGAGGTCAGATTGCTGGAATTAAAGCTTTTAAGACTATTAGCCACCTTAGCCATTGTTAAAACCGACATATCTGTCTCAACATACTGGTTGAGGGTATTAACCAGTGCCGGTACTTTTAGAATAGTACCGACCTGCATAGTCTGTTGAGCCAAGGCTTTCAAAAACCGCTGCTGACGCTGCACGCGGCCAATATCGCCCAGCTCATCATTGCGGAACCGTACATATTCGCCGGCCTTTTCCCCGTCTAAATGCTGATAGCCTTTGGTAACATGGATATCAAGGTCAGCATACGGATCTTCATAATTCATATCATGCTCGACATAAAGATCGACACCGCCTAATGTATCGATTACTTTAATAAAAGCCTGCCAGTCAATTGTTATATAGTAATTAATCGGAACATGCAGAAACTGCTCAACTGTACTGCGGGCCAGTTCCGCCCCGCCATAAGCATAGGCATGGTTAAGTTTGTCATAGCCCTTATGGCCGGGTATAGTAACCTTGGTATCCCGTGGCAATGACAACAAATTAACAGTGCCGTCGTCAGGATTTATACTGACAACCATCATGGTATCCGAGCGCCTGGCCGTATCCTGGGGATTTTCCCGGTCCCGGTCGTCGACTCCCAAGAGTAAAATATTCACCTTATTTTTTAGCATCTCAGGAGGCCGGTCAGCCGATTTGGCAACCTGCGCAGTCACCGGTGTATGAACAATATTAAGATATGCATAAACAGTGGCTCCGGCTAATGCCACAACCGCCAGAATTAACATCACCAATAGGATCAAAATCCTGTCCCAGCGAATTCTGCGCCGGCGACGTCTGGTTTGTAAGTCACTCATGGTATCATCTCCTCTCCTAAAGACAACACCCTTCACATAATTAAACTTTTTGTCTCTGTATCAAATCGTTGCGGCCTTCAGTTGTGGCCGGATGGATAAGCAAGCCCTGCTCAATAATAAAGTGAAGGGACTGATCAAAGGCGGCAAGCAGCGCCGCATCCAAATCTTCTAACGCTAAGTTGCGCAACTTCTCAACACCGGGATAATTCCGGGTAGGTTCTATACAATCAGCTAAATAAATAATTTTATCCAGCTTGGACATATTACGTCCACCCGTGGTATGCAGCGTGATGGCCTGAAAAATCTGCGGGTCATCAACGCTGTATTCCGTTTTTGCCAGATAGGCACCAATTGGTGCATGCAACAGCACTGGCTGGCATTGTTCGACATCATTCACCACTATAGCAAAGACTTTAGCCATTTGCAATAGGTTATTACTGGATATGGCGCGGGCACAATCGTGCAGCAGTCCGGCCAGCCTGGCCTTTTCGGCATCCGCGCCAAAACGGGCGGCAAGCTCTGCCGCAGTCTGACTTACCCCTAGCGAATGCTGAAACCGTTTGGCTGATAACGCTTGCGACAGCTTGTCCGCCGCCTGCTGAAATTCCATAATGCGACACCACCTATTCTCCACTACTAAAATTCGGCATTTTAGGCAAATTTCCTCTTTAATTCCGGCCGGACAATAAAAAACCTCCTATAATAGGAGGTGAATACCATGTGTCTTGCAAATTTATAAGCCACAAAGCGATCTACCCGCGATTGAATTAGCCCTGGCGCGGTTTAGCTTCGTTAACAACAATCTGACGTCCACTGACCTGAGAGCCATTCATAGCCTCAACCATTTTGTCAGCGTCAGCATCCTCTACCTCTACAAAGCCAAAGCCGCGGGAACGGCCTGTTTCCTTGTCGGTTATAATTCTGCTTGAAACTACAGAACCATGAGGACGAAAAGCGTCGGCAAGATCGGTGTCAGTTGTACTCCACGGCAGATTACCGACATAGAGTGTTTTTGCCAAAGAGAATCACCTCCGTTACATCAGGATACGTAAAGCAATACAAGTTTTACGTTAACATTATCTGCAAAAAACCAGGATTTATGCCTGCTATAGTCTGCCTTTATTTGGTACAGTAAACCAAGCGGCTCAGCGGTATAAGCCTTCTTTATAAATATAATCCTCAACACTTTCCGGCACAATATATTTAATGGAACGGCCTTTTTTCACTCTTTCACGAATATCGGTTGAGGATATCTCCAGTTCCGGTGTAGCCAGCCGTTGGATACTCCGCCGGCCTTTTCTGCCGAACTGTTTAATTACCTGGTCAATATAACT
>JAEZQV010000265.1 GCA_023441125.1 Bacillota bacterium | reverse complement strand
GGCGGGGGGACGCCCAGCTGCCTGTCGCCGGCTAACGCCGCCCGGCTGCTCAAAGCCATCCGCACCTGCCTGCCGCTGACGAATGATTATGAACTGACCTGGGAAAGCCGGATTCATGACCTGGTGCCGGCAAAAATAGAAAGCTGGCTGGAAAATGGCGTCAACCGGGTATCCATTGGCGTGCAGTCGTTTAATACCAAAGTACGGCAGGCTGTCGGCCGGCTGGACGACCGGGAAACCATCCTGGCGCGGCTGGCGGCCTTAGCCGGCTATAATCAGGCCACGGTGATCATTGATTTGATTTACGGGCTGCCGTACCAGACGCCGGCCGTGTGGCAGGAAGACATTGCGCTGTTAAAAACGGCGGCCGTGGACGGCTGGGACCTGTATCAGCTGAATGTTTACGAAAACAGCGCGCTCAAACAGGAAATTGACGCCGGGCGTCTGCCGGCCGCGGCCAGCGTCCGGGACAGGGCGGAACTGTTTGCAGCAGCCCACCGCACGGTGGCGGCGTGGCCGGTTACCCAGATCAGTGTTTGCCACTGGGCCAAAAGCAGCCGTGAGCGCAACCTGTACAACAGCCTGGCCCAGCACGGTCATACCATGCTGCCCTTTGGCGCCGGGGCGGGGGGCAAAGCCGGCGGTTTTTCGATTATGCAGGAACGGGATGTAAAGCGGTATATGCAGCAGATCGACAGCGGGGAAAAACCGATTATGATGATGACGGCGTCACCGGCGTCGGCCGATCTAAACGATGCGGTCAAAAACCAAATTAAACTCGGCTACCTTGACCTTGACCAGCTTGCGTCCGAGTTTGATCCCCGCCTCACTGAGCTGGCGGTGCTGCTGGCCTTATGGGAGGAGAACGGCCTGGTAAGCCGGGAAGCCGGCATCGCCCGCCTCACGGTTGCCGGTCAGTTCTGGTATGTAAATCTGCTGCAGTCGGTGCTGGAATGTAGTAACGCTCTTTTGCACGGCGCCTGGTCCTGGGAACTGCAACCGGGCATGGTTCCGGGCTAAAGCAGACAGATGATAATTATATAATTGACAATGATTATCATTATCATATATACTAAACATGAAACAGCCGCCTGAATAAAAACTGCAAATTTTTAGAGAGCCCAGAGCTCCGTTGCTATCTGTTAAGCACCGGGGTTTTTATATTTTCAGGGATAGCCGTTGCCACAAGAACAGGTACAGCAAGGAGGTGTTGCGGATGGTTCATAAGTTACTCGGTTGTCTTATCATACTTTTTTTGCTGGTCGGCAGTTTCCTGGCCTTTGGCCGGGAAAGCAGGCCGGCGCTGCGGCCCGGTTCTTTTCAGACCGTGACTGACGGCGCCGGGCGAAGGGTTATTGTTCCTGCGCAGCCCCAGCGGGTGGTGGCGCTTAACGCTTCCAATATTGATTTGTATCTTAGCGCCGGTGGTACCCTTGCCGGCCGGGCGTCAACCAATACGCTGCCGCCGGCGGTACGGGCCGCCGTGCAAACCGTGCCGACGGTCGGCCTGCCGCCGAACCCGAATCTGGAGCAGCTGGTTGCGCTCAAGCCCGATCTGGTGCTGGCGGCCAATATTCCGTTTCATCATGTGCTGGTGCCTGTTCTGGAAAAGGCCGGCATTCCCATTTTGCTGCAAACCCTGGACAGCTACCCGCAGGTGCTCACTACGCTTGCATTTTACGGCCGGCTCACCGGGCAGCCGGACAAAGCGGCGGCCGAAATTGCGCGGATTGAGCAGCAGTACCAGGCCGCTGTTAACAGCGCCCAGGGCAAACCGGCGCCCCGGGTTCTTATTCTGTGGGGCACAACTGAAAGTTTTACTATGGCGTTGTCCACCAGTTTCGCCGGTGACTTGGTGAACCGCCTGGGCGGTGTCAATGTTGCCGAGGAGGCGGAAAATACCGCTGCGACGGGTGGATATGCGCCGCTTAGCCTGGAGTTTGTGGCCAAAGCCAATCCGGAGGTCATTTTGTTCATCACCCACAGCGCCGACGACAAGGTGGAGGCCAAGTTCCGCAATGAACTGGCCCGGCAGCCTGCCTGGCAGGGGATCGCAGCAGTACGGCACAACCGGGTGCATAAGCTGCCGTATCATTTATTTGCGGTGAATCCCGGGACGCAGGCCGGCGAAGCGGTGGCGGTGCTGGCCGGCCTGCTGTATCCGGACGGCCGGGAGCAACAGTGAGGCGCCGGGGCCTGCCAGGCAAAGACAATAGGCTGGGAATCCACCGTGAATTTTTTGAGCTAGATTGGAGGAGTGTAAAGTGAAAAGAAGTAGGTATCCGCAAGCAAGCAAAGTGGCGCTGGTAAGCCTGGGTATCCTGTCGGCGCTCTATTTGCCTGTACAGGCCGAAGAGGTCTATCCGCTCGACGAAGTCGTGGTCACCGCTACCCGTACCGAGCAGGTCGTGAAGGAAACACCGGCCAGCGTGGAGGTCATCACCCGGAAAGATATCGAGACGATGGGAGCGCAGAATGTTCTCGGGGCGTTAAAGCTGGCCCTGAATCTAAACATCAGCGAGGCTGGCATGACCGGCAATCAGGTCAGCCTGCGCGGGATGAATACCAATCAGTCGCTGATTTTGATTGACGGACGGCGGCTGGCCGGGGAAGATACCGGCACGACGGCCAATGTCTATGAGTTAAACCGCATTAACATTAATAATGTCGAGCGGATTGAGATTGTGCGGGGGCCGGTTAGCTCGCTCTATGGTTCCGATGCGTTGGGCGGCGTCATTAATATCATTATGCGGAAACCGGAAAAGCAGCAAAGCACGATCGGCCTGTCCACCGGCAACCGGCAGCAGAATGCGTCCTATCATTTGGATCTGGGCAAGCAGGGCAAATGGGCCTGGTCGCTGGATACCTCCTTTACGGATAATAAGGAAGTAAGCCGCTCCGACAGTACCAATATGTTTGGCCCGCGCCAGTTCTACAATGTCAGCGGGACCTATGACCTGGCGGCGGACAAGAAGCTGGATGTGTTTTATGAACGGATGAGTGAACATCTGAAGTCTGATTTCGACGATGGGAGCCGCGATTATTACAACAATACGCGAAACTCGTACGGGTTGACCTTAAGGGGCTGGACCAAACGGGGTAATTATGAATTGCGCTCGTATTACAATGAACTGGAAAAGGATAATGATACCCGGCTGGCAGCAGGCACCTACAGCGATTTTGACCGGGCCAGGTATAAGACCTGGGTGATCGACGGAAAAAATACCATGCGGTTAGACAATGAGCATACTTTGACTTTGGGCGGTGAATACCGTACCAACGAATACCGGGGCACCAGGCTGGAAGATAACGGCGATGCACCTGCCGTCATCACCGAGCACGGCATCAGCAAAACCATATCGGAAAAAAAGATTGAGTATCAGGCCGCCTATGTTCAGGATGAATGGAAGGTGAGTGACAAACTGCTGCTCATTCCTTCCCTGCGCTATGACGACAGCGACAAATTTGAGGATAGTTTGAGCCCGAAGCTGGGTATGACCTATAAGTTCGCCGACAATTTCCGGCTGAAAACAAACTTCGGCAAAGGGTTCAAAGCCCCCAGCATCAGCGAATTATATATGAAAATGACCCACCGGCCCATCCCGATGATGACGGTAATCGTGCTAGGCAATCCCGCTTTAAAACCGGAAAAGTCAACGAGCCTGGACATCAGCCTGGAAGGCGAGAGCGGCGCTAACTTCGGGAAAGTAACTTATTTTGACAATGACGTCACCGATCTCATTGATACCCAGACTACACGGGTGGGCATGGTTTATACCTCCAAGTACATAAATGTCGACAAGGCGAAAATTAAAGGCTGGGAGCTGGAGGGCGGCCGGCATCTTTCCGACCGGTTTATCCTAAAAACAGCCTATACGCATCTGGATGCCCGCAACGCCAAGACGAATGAATTTTTAGACAACCGGGCCAAAGACCGGTATTCTGTCCAATTGCATTACGACGATTCAAAGAACACCGGGATAAGCGGCATCCTCTGGCAGGATTGGGTGCGTGATTACCGCTACAGCGATGTGGATTACAGCTATAATACGCTCAATTTTACCATCAATAAAAAATGGAACGACAGCTATAGCACTTATTTCGGCGTTGACAACATTCTGGACAAAAAGATCGATGCGCTTGTCCTGGAAGGCCGCCTGTGGCGGCTGGGCATGAATTTCACTTTCTAATGGCAGGGCTCTTGGCCGTGCCCGGGAAAGGAAATTAGGGTGGCAAAGGGGGTGTCTCAATTTTTGGTGAGACATCCCCTTGCCGTGTTTCTGCCGGAACAAAAAAATCTCTGCCGGATTGTCCGGTTAAGAGCCTTAAATTTTATTTTGTAACATATTCTGTAAACTTAACATATATCATAGTAGGTACATTTTTTGAATTTTTAAGCAGAAAACAACAGGTCAAGAAAAAGTCAGCCGATTTCCTGAGTTAACCTGTATGTGCATAAAATTAAGATTAGGAGTGACTTGAGTGGAGTGTAAAACACAGCTAACCGGACGGGTCATTTTCCGGGGCGATCTGGGGTATGAAGAGGCCCGGAAAAACTGGAATCCGTACGTGGATACGTATCCTCTCGTCTTTGTTTTCGCGCAATGCACAGAAGATGTAACCAACGCAATCCGCTGGGCGCGGGAGAACTGTGTTCCGATCCGGAGTAGAAGCGGACGCCATGCTCTGGACAAAAATCTGTCGGTGGTAAAAGACGGCCTTGTTATTGATGTCAGCAGTATGGATAAAGCCTGGCTGGATCATGAGAAACAGGTGGTTACCGTCCAAACCGGCGCTCATGTGGGACCACTCGTAAAATGGCTGGCGCAGGAAGGCTTCATGGCCCCCTTTGGCGACAGTCCGACCGTCGGCATTGGCGGCATCACCATGGGGGGAGGCATTGGGCTGCTCATGCGGTCTATCGGTCTGGTTTGCGACAATCTCATTGGCCTCGAAATGGTTGACTACCAGGGCTGTGTTATCCAGGCGGACGAAGACCGCAATGCGGATTTGTTGTGGGCTTCACGCGGTGGCGGCGGCGGTAATTTCGGGGTGAATACGGAATATAAATTCCAGGTGCGCCGTGCTTCCGACTGCGCGACGGTATTTGAAATCATTTGGCCCTGGAACCAGCTGGAGGCAGTTCTCGCAGCCTGGCAGGACTGGGCTCCTTTTACTGAGGACAGACTGGGCTCCTACCTGGAAATTTTTAGTGAGGTAAATGGCTTAGTTCATACTAAGGGGCTTTTTTTCGGTACGAAAAAGGAGCTGGCCTGCTTGTTGGAGCCTTTAACGGATACCGGTACTCCGACCGTATTTATCGAAACCCTGCCCTACCCGGAGGTTATTGAATATCTAATCCCGGCTGAACCGATTCCGGGCAGATCCGATCAGAGC
>JAEZQV010000250.1 GCA_023441125.1 Bacillota bacterium | reverse complement strand
GCTACCGGTGACACTGGCGTAACGGGTGCCACTGGTGCTACCGGTCTTACCGGCGCTACTGGCGCCACCGGCCTTACTGGCGCTACAGGGGCTACCGGTGACACTGGCGTAACGGGTGCTACCGGCGCTACCGGCGCTACCGGAGCTACCGGCGATACGGGTGCCACTGGCGCTACCGGGGCTACCGGCGTTACCGGCGCCGCTGGCGCTGGCGCTATCATTCCGTTTGCCTCTGGTACGCCATCTGTATTAACAACCGTTCTGGGAGGATTATTAAATACTAGCAGCTTGGTTGGTTTCGGCACCGCAGCAACTGGCGTTACAGTTACCGGCGGCACCATTGATCTTACTGGCGGTCCTGGTATACTGATTAACGAAGCTTTCTCTGCACCGCGTGACGGTACGATTACTTCCATTGCCGGGTTCTTTAGCACAACGGCAGCATTAACCCTGGTAGGCTCCACTGTTACAATTACGGCTCAGTTATTCTCATCTCCGACACCTGATAACACGTTCACCGCCGTTCCGGGTGCCATAGTAACATTAGCACCTGCGCTTACTGGTATCCTTGCGCTTGGTACAATCAGCAGCGGCCTTACAACTGGCTTAGCCATACCGGTTACCGCCGGAACACGCTTACTCTTAGTGTTTAGCGCAACCGTTACTGCCGGTCTTGATGTAGCAACAACTGTTGCCGGTTATGCAAGTGCAGGTCTGACTATCGAGTAATTGAACAGACCCACAAAGGAACTGACGTCGTTCAGACGATGTCAGTTCCTTTACTTGTCCTAATAGAAAGGATAACTTTCGCCTGGATAAGGGCAGCATCGGCTTACGCTTTCGTCAAAGGCTTGACGCAAGCCGTGTTTTCTTTTTTATCAGCAGTCAAAGGCAAATTTTTAAGCCCTCGAACTTTGGGGTTCAAGGGCCTGGTGTTATTTTCATTGCGTACGGCTGACGCTCGCTTATTTTTTTACGGTAGCCGGAAACTCTCCAGATTATCAGACTGGCAAAGATTCACATAAGGCTTATAAATATGTGGCGGAATTGGTTGACTGGCACGGGCAAACCTTACGGCATCTGCTTGTAAATGAATTACTACTTTTACTTCTCTTGGACTGACCTTTTGAAATTCACACAATTCCACAGCAGCTCTTAGTTGGGCGTTACATTCCGCACGGGCGTAGCGATGACTGATCACCCCGCCAAAGGGTACTTCCAAAGCAGCAAAATGAATAGGCTGCAGTCCGCCCGGATGGCTGGCCACATATTCAATATATACGGTCAACAAGCCGGCAAAATCAATTTTTTTAAATCCGCCTGCTACTTCGCTAAATGCCGCGGCGGGTGTAATACGCAGCGGAAATTCGATATCCGGCCTGCTGGCCGGTATTGTCAGAACTCTATCGATTACCAACACAGTGCGCCCATTGCGCTGGTGACGGCTCATACAGAATTCCCTCCTTATCCAAGATAAAATTAATCATTTATTAGTAGTTTATGGCTCTCACTAAATTGTGTTACTTAGTGGCCAAAGAAACTCGCTCCCGCCGATCATTTTTTTACTTCATATAATTATGTTGTCAAAGAATCAGCTTACTAACAGTTATCGCTTATAAATCTGCATTAGTTTAAACGTTATGTCGCAATCCTCCGGAACCACCAATGCCTACGCGACATATAATAGTTTAGAAGATCACTTTTTGCTTTTGCATCCTAATACAACAAGGAGGAACGGTAATGGAGAACAAGTTGATCAGCATTGCTGGCATCGATGATGTAAAGAAACTTGAGTTACATGACGATGACAGCTGGACGCAAATAACCATTGCGGAGAATCTGACTCTCCCGCCCGAAAAGCCCGATATTGAGCAACTTATTTCGGTAAACACCGTTGTAAAAATAATCCGGACAAAAGTTATTGTAACTCCCAGTACAGAAAGAGCGCCCAGCTTTGAAGGCAAGCTATTAACCGGGCGCAAACTGATTGTGGAGGGAGAGCTCTGTCAATTGATTACGTATACCGCCGATTTTCCCAATCAACCGGTGCATTCTGCGCATTTTACAGTACCCTTTTCCGCTTTTATTGTCATCCCGAAAAAGATCCGCATACTAAATAAATGCACCTGCTGCGAAACCTGTCACGACTCTTTATTTATAAAATTCCGGGTTAATGCCTGTGTAGAAGACATATTTATTCAGGAAATTGATAAACGAAAAATATTTAAAAACGTGCTGCTTTTCTTACAGGCTGTCCCAACTACGCTCGACAGCGGCGGGGATGAGTGTTCCAACAACTTTATTTAACAGGAGGAAAGATTATGAATGCTGGCGATAATGAAGGCAAACAAGCTGCCACAGTTGCCTTAGATAATGCAGAATGCAGTATCACCGGTAATTTTGAAAGACCGTTGCCTTGTAAATGCAAGCCCTTTGACCAACTGCTGACAATTAGCGGCATATGCCCCCCTGAGAAACTGGAATGCTTTTTAGACTGCGGCGATATCCGGCGCTGGACGCAAATATTTGTCCCGGAAGTGTTATGTATTCCTAGCCAAAAACCGGATATTGAACAATTGATAAGTATCTCTGCTGCCGTAGAAATTCTCTCGCAGCGGGTAATATGCACACCGGGTGATCCGTGTTTGACGCTGACCAATGAAGAATGTACCGATTTAACAGGTAAAAAGCTGATAATAAACGGCGTAATCCAGCAGAAAATCGTCTATGCCGCTGCTACGGAAGAACAAAGCGTACATTCCGTACATTTTGATGTACCCTTTTCCGCCTTTATCGTCCTTTGCCCGGCTGACTGCCTGAAAAGCAAGTTTTTAGTCGATACCTGCATTGAAGATATCTATGTGACAAAAGCTGAGCCAAGAAAAATATTCAAAAATATTACCCTGGTTATTCGAGCCGTGCCTGTCATATGTCCCGAGATTTGCCTATAGAGAGAAGGAGGTAGTAGATATGAAAGCATGTCATTGCTTTGGACAGCAGGCTGTTGAAATCATTGGCCTATGTGATCCTAATAACGTTTCCATAGGTCTTAATAAATGTGATCTTGGGCAATGGACGCAAATATCCATACCGGAAGTACTCCGGGTACCTGTTGCCAAACCGGATATTGAAATAATAAATCAGGTGTTTGTTGATGTGGAAATTATTTCGGCCAAAGTGATTAAAACTCCGGCCGGCGAGTGTAATACCCCCGTATTAAACCGGGAAGGCCTGCGATTGACAGGCAGAAAGCTGGTTATCGAGGGAATTTTAAAACAAAAAGTAGTTTATACCGCCGCCCTCAGCGATCAGCCTGTTCACTTTTTACATTTCCAAGTACCGTTTTCCGCGTTTATTGTTTTGGCCTGTGATACCTGTTTAAGCCAGCAATTTCACATTGAAACCTGTGTGGAAGACGTTTTTGCCATACCTTTCAATTCCCGAGAAATACTTAAAAGCGTAACATTATTTTTACAAGCTATCCCAGTTTGAGCCCTGCCTTTAATTGTTTGGCCGATCTCGGATTCGGCCAAACAATTAAAATTTTAATAACGCTTTGTATGGTAGGTGGCAGGGACGATTATGGACAAGCCGGGTCTATTGGCAGGCAACGCGCCTGCAGCAAACAATACAGCACACAAAAAACGGATAACGCAATCGCTATCCGTTTTGTTAGTTAAAATCCGCTTTAATAGCGTAACTTCCATAGGCACCTTATATTTTTCAATTAGTGAGTAATTGCACAGATATCGGCAGGTGAAAGTCACTTTGCAGGATAAAATCATCCGTACCGGTGCTAACCTGGAGATCACTCAGCTTGCTGGTGTGCTGAGACGCGCTATCGGGGCAGCCGCCCATTGGCGCAGTACTTTCCCCGTAGGCTTGGTGCGAGGTGTCTTTGCCGCCGTCAGGCTGCGGGGCATATTCACTCATGTCATAATCGGGCTGTTGCTCCTCTGCGGCGAGGTACTGCAGGTCGTCAGTTTTACTGCTGGCATACGGCGCAAAAATTGAATCGCCTTGTTTACTTACCGCAGTATGATAGGTTGCCGAATACGGAACCGGCTGATACTTGCTCTTATGGGAAAATTTGCGCAGGACTAGTTTTAGCGCAATTTCATTTTTGATAGTGCGCGGATCAAGCGTCCGGTATTCCTGCAGCAGGATTTTCGTTCTCAGATAGGCTTTGAGCTTTTCCTGCGTTAAGCGATGATTAATCAGACCGCTGTAAGGAACTGTAAATAGAACAAAATGGATTGGTTGCGTACCGTCCGGAACCTCGGCTACATACTCGACAAAAATCCTTACATGCCCGAAAAAAATAGCATTTCTCCGGAATTTTACCGTATTATCAATCACCGGCGTAGCTGTAACCCGCAATAAAGTCCCGATATCCGGTTTACTGTCCGGGATAGTAAGATCGCCGCTTAAAGAAATTTTAGTTCGGGTCCGACCCATTGTAACCCCCTCCCCTTCTCCCCTGTTTAATAACCGTTTGCTACCTTACCAAACCAACTATTTACCATAGTAATAATGCGGGTCAATTCTAATTATTTCCGGGCTACCGCAGCCAGGGCACTCTTTGACGGCGTAATATTTCTTGTCAGACGAATGATATTGAGCGGAGTCCTGTTCATAAGGCTTCTGGCCACTGTCTGATTCAGCGCATGGTTTCTGGTGCGGCCCAGGCTTCTGGCAACCATACTGACAGTCATGCTCCTTAGGTGGCTGCGGGCACCAGTCGTGCTCTTTTTTAAATTCCGGACAGATAAAAATGATACTGCTTACGATCAGATGCCTGTTGTCCAAGCACTGTACCGTTATATCCTCTACTGCCGGACAGACACGCACAATTTCCCGTTTTATATCGCCTAACTCAATAAAGGTGCAGAAGGGAATTTCAAATTGTGCGACATAGACTGGCTCACAATGATCCTTAACCGCATACTTTACCTTTATTTTCTTTTTGCCATGGATAACAAGCTTTTTTCCTACCGGTGTACATATTTCTTTGGTAGAACAGATGACTACGTTCACACATACCTCGAGTACTTTGTAAATACTGGGATTAGGGCAGGGAATATATAATCTGTCCATTTCACAAAACTGAGTGTATGGATGGCCATGCGGGCATTTAGGAAATTGTGCTGGCGGTGTAATTCCTGCCACTTCCATCGGATTATCACTCATTATATGTTACCTCCCAATTTTTCATAAATTATTTTAATCGGTTAGTCAAGACTTTCGCCTCTATAAGCGGCGTCAGTTCAGGTGGGGTTGACTCTCCACCTGAACCTCCGACGTTTCAGCTCGGCTGAAACGAGTTCACTTTATCTTTAATACTACATCTTATGGTTTCAGAAAGCGTTATGCTACTATTAATTAAAAATGTTATGTTTTACGGGTATAAAAAAACAAGGCAGTACATGGCAGCAATGCCGGAAAAAACGAGGCTGCCTGCGGTTTTATCTTAATCGGTTAGTTAAGACTGACGCCTCTATAGGCGGCGTCAGTTCAGGCGGAGTTGACGCTCCACCTGAACCCCCGATGTTTCAGCTCGGCTGAAACGAATTCACTTACCTGAACAGCAAAGAATACATTTGCCGCATACCGAACACTTTAGGCAGCGCCCGCATACCAGGCAACGGAAGGGGCGCCCGCATACCGGGCATTTGCAATGCTCGCCATCACCGTCAAAATTTTCAGGCTTACAGCCTTGCCCGTGGCTAGCCTCTTGGGACGGCTTAGCCGCTTTGTGCTGACAATCCCATTGCTTATGATCCTCATTTTTATGCTGACCGTCCCACTTTTTATGGTCCTCGTCTTTATGATAACCGTCCCATTTTTCAGGCTTATCATCTTTTTGCTTGGCATCCCATTTATCTTCGTAGTTCCATTTCCCCGGCGACTTGCATTTATCCGGCGGGCAATGGCTTTCTGGCTTACAGGATATGCAAATATACATAATGGCACCTCCTTAATTTTAATTGCAGGCTATACATTACATAATATTATTCGCATTGCCTATTAGTTCGTATTTTACATAAAATTTTTTGTCTGGCTAATTCCATGGGCGAAAATGTAAAAAAGACCGCTTGCCACAAGTCTTATCGACCTGTTACAGCGATCTTTGCCAAAAACGTATTACATTAAATTTTTTCGAACTGATCTTTGCCTACACCGCATACCGGACATTGCCAGTCTTCCGACACATCGGCGAAAGCGGTTCCCGGCTGAACACCATGATCCAAATCACCCTGGGCCGGATCATACTCATACCCGCAAACCATGCACTTATATTTATCCACTGAAAATCACTCCTCTTTGATAATAAAATACTTGTCTATATTTTACTATTATTGGCATGAAAATGCAAATGAATTCACAGACGGAGGCCGGGGTTTTACAAGTCCTTGTGGCGAAAGAAATTATACACCGCTTCAGCGGCCGGCAGTGTCATGCCGTCGACCGCGGCCAGTTCAGCTGCTTCGGCGGCTTTAATCTTGGCCAGACTGCCGAAATGATCCCATAAGGCCTTGCGCCGCTTGGCACCAATACCGGGTATGTGATCAAGCACCGAAATAAGGTTGCGCTTGGAGCGCAGCTTACGGTGATAGGTTATCGCAAAACGGTGCGCTTCATCCCGAATGCGCTGCACCAAATACAGGGACTGGGAATGACGGGGTAAGATGAGCGGCTCGCTGCTGCCTTCACGGAAAATATGTTCAAATTCCTTGGCCAGGCCGACAACCGTCACCTGGCTGAGGCCGGCGCCCCGGATAATGGGCAAGGCGGAATTCAGCTGGCCCTTGCCGCCGTCGATGATGATCAGATCGGGAATAGGTCCCTTGGCCGATGCTTCCCGGTAACGCCGCCCGACTACTTCCTGCATGGATTTAAAGTCGTCCGGCTTACCTTCCACGGTTTTTAATTTATAGCGGCGGTATTCATTTTTATTGGGTTGGCCGCCTTCAAACACCACCATGGAGGCCACGGTCTCCGCGCCCTGAATATGGGAAATATCAAAACATTCAATGCGTTCCGGTGCCGCCGGCAGGCCTAGATACTGCCCTAACTCGGCGGCTGCCCCGAGGGTCTTGTCGGTATCAGCCTCCAGCCGGGCCGCCTGTTCCTCCAGTACAGTAGCCGCATTACCGGCCGCCATATTCACCAAATCTTTTTTGGTGCCCCGTTTGGGCGTTTCCACCTGCACCCGGCCGCCTTTGGCACTACTCAGCCATTCGGCCAGGAGATGCTGCTCCTCCAGTTCAAAGGGCAGCAGAATTTCCCGGGGAATAAACGCCGCCTGGCTATAGTACTGTTTCACAAAAGCGGCCAGAATATTTTGATCGCTTTCATCCTCGCCGCCTTTCAGCATATAGTGGTCGCGGCCCACCATTTTGCCGCTGCGGATGAAAAACACCTGCGCACAGGTACCGGCCGCCGACCGGGCCAGACCGATGACATCCTGATCACCGCTGCCGGTTACGATGTTTTGTTTTTCCACAATTTTTTCTACGGCCACCAGCTGGTCCCGCAGCCTGGCGGCCTGTTCAAATGCCAGGGCCTCAGCCGCTGCGGCCATCTGCCGCTTAAGATTTTTGATAACCGCGTCACTGCGGCCTTCCAGGAACAGCCCTACAGCTTTAATCATTTCGCCGTAGGTTGCTTGATCCACTTTGGCGGCACAGGGGGCCAGGCAGCGTTTTATGTGATGCTCCAGACAGGGGCGTTTGGCATCCAGATTGCGGCAGGAACGCAGAGGAAAGAGTGTTTTCAGCAGCCGCAGCGTTTCGTGTACCGCCCCGGCGCTGGTGTACGGCCCAAAATAGCGGGCCCCGTCTTTTACGACCTTCCGGGTGGCATATACCCGGGGAAATTCCTCCTTGGTCACCTTAATATAGGGATAGGTTTTATCGTCGCGCAGACTGATGTTATATTTAGGCCGGTGCTTTTTTATCAAATTGCACTCTAAAATCAAAGCTTCAATTTCAGAGGCCGTGATGATATATTCCAGGTCACTGATCCGGGCTACCAGCGCCAGCACTTTCGGCGAATGGTTCCGGCTGGATTGAAAATAGGAGCGGACCCGGTTTTTTAAGTTTATCGCTTTACCAACATAGATAATCCGGCCTTTGTCGTCTTTCATGAGATATACACCGGGCTTATCCGGCAGCAGCGCCAGTTTTTCCTCTATCTCTGCATTCATTTGCTCCCCTTCTTTCTTACGCGGACACTTGCATGTATACATGGGAAAATCATTGTCAAGGCAACGCTATCGTAGTATAATCTGATCATTAGTCCTAAGCATAACCCGCTTAGGATACTATAATTGCAAATGGGGGTCTAGACGATGTTCAAAAGACTACTAATCGCTAATCGTGGCGAAATAGCGGTCCGAATCATCAGGGCTTGCCAGGAGCTAGGCATCGAAACCGTTGCTGTTTACTCTGACGCTGATTCTAGCGCATTACATGTCGGTCTGGCCGATTATGCCATTCCTATCGGTCCGGCAGAAGCGCAATTCAGTTATCTAAACGCTGCAGCAATCATTCAAGCCGCCAAAACGGCGGAGGTTGACGCTGTCCACCCTGGCTATGGCTTTTTATCGGAAAACGCTGCTTTTGCCAAACTGGTTGCCGAAAACGACCTGGTGTTTGTCGGTCCGCCGGCGGAAACCATTGCCCATGTCGGCAACAAAGACGCGGCCCGCGCCGCGATGCAGGCAGCCGGGCTGCCCATGGCGGCCGGCACCGAGCCGCTGGCAAGCTTGCCAGCCGCCATTGAGGCCGCTGAACAGCTTGGTTATCCCGTCATGGTCAAACCGGTGGCCGGGGGCGGCGGCCGGGGAATGACGGCGGCCCATAACAAAACAGAATTAATTGCCGCCGTCAGGAGCCTGAATCAGGCCGTTGACAGCCCTACCGCCTATTACCTGGAAAAATACATTGCCGGCGCCCGTCATATTGAGGTGCAAATCGTGGCCGATAATTTTGGCCATATTATTCACCTGGGCGAGCGCGAATGCTCGCTCCAGCGGCGCAACCAAAAGATTCTGGAAGAAGCGCCGTCCAGCGCCCTGACAGCCGCGATGCGGCAAAAGGTCGGCGAGCTGGCCGTACAGGCCGCCAAAAGCGTCCACTACACCAATATTGGCACGGTGGAATTCCTCATGGATAAAAACGGCAATTTCTACTTCATGGAAATTAATCCCCGCATTCAGGTCGAACACGGGATTACGGAAATGATCACCGATATTGATCTGGTCAAAACCCAGCTGCAAGTGGCCGCGGGGCTGCCGCTCACTCTGCAGCAGCACGAGGTTGTCATTACCTCCCATGCTATCGAATGCCGGATTAATGCCGAAGACCCGGAGCTTAATTTTTTGCCTTGTCCCGGCACGATTGAATTTTATCATCAGCCGGGCGGCCCCAATGTGCGGGTTGACAGCGGGGTATGCGCCGGGGCGGTGGTTGCGCCGTATTACGACTCCTTGATTGCCAAGGTAATCGTCCGCGGCAAAACGCGGGGCGAAGCCATTCAAACCATGCAGCGCGCCCTGGCTGAGTTCCGGCTGAGCGGTATTAAAACCACGATTGATTTTCATAGGAAAATCCTGAACAATCCCTGTTTTCTGGTAGGAAAAGTCGATATTCAATTTATTAACAAGCAAATGATTTCCTAAGCTAATGAAACCACGGCTTGCGCCTAGCCCTCCGGGCTGCTGCGCAAGCCGTATTTTTTTAGGCCTGTTGTCCCCGGGCCAACACAGGCGCCAAATACTGGCCGGTATAGGACTGCGGCACGGCCACCACCTGTTCGGGCGTTCCCTGGGCCACTATGGTGCCGCCGCGGTGGCCGCCCTCCGGCCCAAGATCGATAATATGATCGGCAGTTTTAATTACGTCCAGATTATGCTCAATAACCACAACGGTATCGCCGCCGTCCACCAGGCGCTGCAGCACTTCCAGCAGGCGGTGAATATCGGCGGTGTGCAAACCGGTTGTCGGTTCGTCCAGAATATATAAAGTCTTGCCTGTGCTGCGGCGGGCCAGTTCGGTGGCCAGTTTGATCCGCTGGGCTTCCCCGCCGGACAGCTGGGTTGCCGGCTGTCCCAGTTTAATGTAGCCTAGACCCACGTCCTGCAGGATTTGCAGCTTGCGGTGGATTTTGGGGATGTTCTGGAAAAACTCAACGGCCTCGTCGACCACCATGTCCAGTACCTGGGCAATGCTTTTGCCTTTATAGCGGATTTCCAGCGTCTCCCGGTTGTAGCGGGCGCCTTTGCAGACTTCACAGGGGACATAGACATCAGGCAGAAAGTGCATTTCAATCTTGATGATGCCGTCGCCTTTGCAGGCCTCGCACCGTCCGCCTTTCACGTTAAAGCTGAACCGGCCGGGCCGGTAGCCGCGCATCTTGGCTTCACTGGTCTGGCTGAACAGTTCCCGGATGTTATCAAACAAACTGGTATAGGTAGCCGGATTGGAGCGTGGCGTCCGGCCGATGGGCGATTGGTCGATATCAATGATTTTATCGATATATTCAAGGCCGCGCAGGCCGTCATGGGCTCCCGGCCGGGTGTGACTGCCGCGATAGAGCTGGCTGGCCAGACCCTTGTAGAGAATCTCATTAACGAGCGTACTCTTGCCGGAACCGGAGACACCGGTCACCGCGGTAAAGACTCCCAGCGGAAAACGGGCATTGATCTTTTTCAGGTTGTTTTCCTTGGCGCCGACAACCTCCAGCCATTTGCCGTTCGGTTTACGGCGCACCGCCGGCACCGGGATGAACTTGGTGCCGCTGAGATATTGTCCGGTCACCGAGGCCTGGCAGGCTTTAATCTGCTCCACCGTGCCTTCGGCGACAATCTCGCCGCCGCCGGCACCGGCGGCCGGCCCGATGTCGATAATATGATCGGCCGCATACATGGTATCTTCGTCATGCTCGACCACCAGCAGGGTATTGCCCAGATTCCGCAGATGCTTCAGCGTATCGAGGAGACGGTTGTTATCGCGCTGATGGAGACCGATGCTGGGTTCATCCAGTATATATAACACCCCGACCAGGCCGGAGCCAATCTGAGTAGCCAGCCGGATGCGTTGGGCTTCCCCGCCGGAGAGCGTGCCGGCAGCCCGGTCCAGGGTCAGATAATCCAAACCTACATTGAGAAGAAAACCCAGCCGGGCGTTAATCTCTTTTAAAATCTGATTGGCAATGACTTTTTCCCGCTCGTTCAGTTCCAGCGTGCGGAAGAATTCCTGGGATTCAGCCACTGTCATCCGGGTTACCTCGTAGATATTTTTTCCGCCGACCTTGATGGCCAGGGCTTCCGGCTTAAGCCTAGCGCCTTTGCAGGCCGGGCAGGGCTTGGAACTCATGTATTCTTCAATTTCCTCCCGCGCCCAGTCGGAGGTTGATTCCCGGTGGCGGCGGGATAGCAGCGGCATGACGCCTTCAAAGTGGGAGTGATAGGTCTTGTTCTCGCCATACATATTCTCATAGCGGAAGGTGAATTTCTCCAGGCCGGCGCCGTAAAGGATGATTTCTTTCAGGTTGTCCGGGATGTTGGTCCAGGTATCGTACAGGGTATGGCCATATTGCTCCAGCACGGCTTCCAGCTGACACATAAAATAGGAATTTGAGCTTTTGCTTAAGGGGGCAATGACGCCGTCGATAAAGGCTTTCCCGGGATCAGGAATGACCAGGGCCGGATCAATCTCCAGGTTATTGCCCAACCCGGTGCAGTCCGGGCAGGCGCCGAAGGGACTGTTAAACGAAAACATGCGCGGCGCGATTTCCGGCAGGCTGATGCCGCAGTCGACGCAGGCGAAGTTTTGGCTGAACATGAGTTCCCTGTCACTGCCCACAGCCACACTGACCACACCGCCGCCCAGCGTCAGCGACGTCTCCAGGGAATCGGCCAGGCGGGTAGCTACGCCCTCGCGCACAACAATACGGTCAACAACGACTTCAATGGTATGCTTTTTGTTTTTCTCCAGCTTGATTTCGTCGGTAATATCGCGGATTTCGCCGTCCACCCGCACCCGGACATAGCCGTTCTTGCGAATGTCTTCCAGCACCTTCTGGTGTTCGCCTTTTTTGCCGCGCACCACCGGCGCCATAATGCTCAGGCGGGCGCCGTCCTCCAGCGCCAGCAACTGGTCCACCATCTGCTCGACGGTCTGCTGACTGATCGGTTTGCCGCATTTGGGGCAGTAGGGCCGGCCGGCCCGGGCAAACAGCAACCGGAGATAATCATAAATCTCGGTAACGGTACCCACCGTGGACCGCGGATTGCGGCTGGTTGTCTTCTGGTCAATGGATATGGCCGGGGACAAACCTTCAATATAATCAACATCCGGCTTGTCCATCTGTCCCAGAAACTGGCGGGCATAAGCCGACAGCGATTCGACATAGCGGCGCTGTCCCTCAGCATAGATGGTATCAAAGGCTAGCGAGGATTTACCGGAACCGCTCAGGCCGGTAATCACCACCAGCCGGTCGCGGGGAATGGTTATGTCAATGTTTTTCAGGTTATGTTGTCTGGCACCTTTTACAATAATACTGTCTGTCATCTTGAATCCCTTTCCATTAAATAAAGCTACTTTATATTAATTGATATTAATTCTTTAACTTTTATATTATACCAGTTATTCGGTTATTATGGTAGCGTGTTGGTATAGCAAATTCCTGCTTGTCCTTTCCGTAATCACCAGGTACAATAGTACTATAATAATGCTTGGGGGGTTATGCATGGAAGAATTGTTACGGCAACTCCTTGCCGGGCAGCAACAACTATTTGACGGGCAAAAACAACTCTTCGATGGGCAAGTACAGCTATTTGACGGGCAAAAACAATTATTCGATGGACAAAAACAAATAATTAACCGCCTTAATCGTTTAGATGATGAACTTACTGCAGTTAAAGCTGAAGTTACCGATATAAAAGCCGATATGGCCAGCAAAACACAGCAAGAGGAAAACAACCGCTTTATCAGCGCCCTGTTGCACCGTACCGAAGAGCTGAATGCCCTGGTAACCAATCTGGGCTTTACTTCGGCCAAACTGGAAGGCATGTTAGCTGCTACGGCCAGTAAAGAGGAGGTTGCCGACCTGTCGGCTCAGCTCCAGGTTATCAATGAACGTATCTTCCGCCAGGAAACTGAAATACGAAAATTAAAGGCAATGTAAGGGAATGCCCGGCTCTGACCGGGCATTTTCTATTTCTTCGGCCGCCTGGCGGACTTGCCGCCGGCGGCTGCTTTGCCTTTAACCGGCCCGGCGCCGGCTTTCTGCCTGAGTTCAACAATCATATCGCGGAGCTCGGCGGCCCGTTCAAACTCCAGTTGCCGGGACGCCAGCCGCATTTCTTTTTCCAGGTTGGCGGCCAGTTCCAGCATATCGTTCCGGTTCATGTCGCCGATGCGGTCAGTCTTGTAGGCAGCCGGCGTTTCAGCCACCTTGGTGGTTTCAATGAGTTCTTTCACCCGTTTTTCAATAGTTTTCGGGGTTATGCCGTGTTCGGCATTGTAGGCCAGCTGAATTTCGCGGCGCCGTTCGGTTTCGCCCATCGCCCGCCGCATCGAGTCGGTGATGGTATCGGCATACATGATAACCTTGCCATGCGCGTTACGGGCGGCGCGGCCGATCGTCTGGACCAGCGAGGTTTCCGACCGCAGGAAGCCTTCCTTGTCGGCGTCCAGGATGGCAACAAGGGAAACCTCCGGCATATCCAGACCTTCCCGCAGCAGATTAATGCCGATAAGTACGTCGTGGACCCCGGCCCGGAGATCACGGATGATTTCCACCCGCTCAATGGTGGCAATATCGGAATGAAGATAGGTGACCTTGATGCCCATGCCTTTCAGGTATTCGGTCAGGTTTTCGGCCATTTTTTTGGTCAGGGTGGTTACCAGCACCCGTTCATTTACGGCCGCCCGCAGTTTGATTTCAGTGAGTAAGTCATCCATCTGGCCGGTAATGGGCCGGACTTCAATCTCCGGGTCAATCAGGCCGGTCGGCCGGATAATTTGCTGCGCCACCTGGCTGGCGGCCTTCAGTTCATACGCAGCCGGCGTGGCGGATACATAGACAATCTGATTAATGCGGGCTACGAATTCGTCAAACGTCAGCGGCCGGTTATCAAAGGCCGAGGGCAGGCGAAAGCCGTTTTCGACCAGCGATTCCTTGCGCGACCGGTCACCGGCGTACATGGCCCTGAGCTGCGGCAGCGTCACATGCGACTCGTCAATGACGATTAAGAAATCTTCCGGAAAGTAATCGACCAGGGTAAAGGGGGATTCGCCGGGCTGACGCTTGGTCAAATGCCGCGAATAGTTTTCAATGCCGGAGCAATACCCCATCTCCAGCATCATTTCCAGATCATAGCGGGTACGCTGTTCCAGCC
>JAEZQV010000222.1 GCA_023441125.1 Bacillota bacterium | reverse complement strand
AGCAAGGAGTCATGCGGCTGGCCGGATTTTAGATGCAGCCTCAAAGCTCTTTTATGAAAGAGGCATACAAGCAGTGGGGATGGATTTAATCGTTAAAGAGGCTGGAGTTGCAATCAATACTCTATATAAATACTTTCCGTCTAAAGATAAGTTAGTGGAAGAGTATCTTTTAAGAAGAGATGCGCGCTGGCTATACTGGTTAACCTCTTCTGTCAATAAAGTGAAAGGGCCTAGGGAGCGCCTGCTTGCTATCTTCGACGCTCTGGATGAATGGTTTCAATCAACAGAGTTCCGGGGGTGTGCTTTTATTAATGCTGCTGGTGAGGTAGGGGAAGAACGAGCAGGCATTACTCGAGTGATCAGAGAACACAAAAGCAACCTGTATATCTTCATAAAAAGCGTCGTTAAGGAAGCCGGTATAATTGATGCTGACAAAGTAACCAAGCAATTAATGCTTTTGGTGGAGGGCGCTATAATTAATGCGCAACTGGCAATCAATCCTGATGCAGCGCGTTGCGCGCGCGAGACGGCTGAATTGATACTCAAGCAGCATTGATAAGTTTAAAAACATGGAACAGAGAATTTTTCTGCAAGAGAGTGCACCTGTCTTGTCTTATCGATTCAGCCTATATAAAAATATATGTATAACCTTATTTTAGTTGAATGTTATTGGCTACTGCCGGGAAAACTAGAGTAAAATTCCAGGAGGTAGACAAATGACATTACAACTAAACCTAAAAGAGAAGCAACTGCTGCAGGACCAGCAGTCCCATGAGGAGGTTTGCATTCAGAAATACCAGAGCTATGCGCAGCAGGCGAGCGACCCTCAATTGCAACAGCTATTTCAATCTCTTGCTCAGCAGGAACAGCAGCATTTGAATACGGTAACATCCATTTTAAGCGGGCAGGTGCCCAATATGAATCAAAGTCAGCAAGGCCAGCAAAGTCAACAAGGCCAACAAGGCCAACAAGGACAGCAGCAATCCCAGCAATCTCAACAAACCCGGCAAAGCGGTACGCAGGCGAAATCGGCCGCCAGCCAAGCCGATGCAATGCTTTGCAGTGATATGTTAATGACCGAAAAGTATGTTTCCGGTGCTTATGACACCGCCATCTTTGAATTTACCGACGCCAATGTCCGGCAAGCGCTGAATCATATTCAGAAAGAAGAACAGCAGCACGGGGAAGCGATCTTTAACTATATGAGCAGTCAGGGTACCTATAACGCTTAAAAATAAATAAGAGCCAATAGTAAAAACCGGCATTGCAGAGATGCCGGTTTTTACTATTGGCTGAGGCTGTTGCTACATAGGAAAAGTTATGAGGAACCCGGGGATTTTCTTTATAAGTAAAAGTTATATATATTTACATTATTTTCAATTCTATATATACTTTATATCAGGTTGGATTTGCAAACTTTACAATTACTAACCCAATATAGAAGGTTGCCAGAAACTGGAGAATTGAGGGAATGAGTATGAAAACTGTTGGGTTGATTGGTGGATTAAGCTGGGAGTCTTCGGCCGTTTATTACCGCATCATCAATGAATTAGTAAGAGATAAACTGGGCGGTACCCATTCGGCCAAAAGCATCATGTATTCAGTTAACTTTGCGGAATTTGAGAAACTACAGCACCAAGGCGATTGGGACACCCTGACGGAACTCATGATTGATGCCGGCCGGCGTTTAAAAAACGGGGGTGCGGATTTTCTTGTTATTTGTACAAATACAATGCATAAGGTGGCCGATGCAGTTGCCGGCCAGACCGGCATTCCTTTATTGCACATTGCGGATGCGGTCGCCAATGAAATAAAGAAACAACAGTTGCGCAAAGTGGCTCTGCTGGGGACGAAATTCACTATGGAGCAAGATTTTTATAAGGGCCGCTTAACGCAAACACACGGCATTGACGTACTTATTCCGGCTGAAGCTGAGCGGAATGTGATTCATGCGGCTATATACCAGGAGTTAGTCCAGGGTAAAGTTTTAGCCAGCTCGCGGGAGGCTTTTGTCAAGATCATTGACCGTCTGCAGGGCTGCGGGGCAGAAGGCGTTGTACTGGGGTGCACAGAAATTCCACTGTTAATTTGCCAGCAGGACAGCAGCCTGCCAATTTTTGATACCACCCAAATCCATGCTGCAGCAGCCGTTGAATTTTTATTACAATAATGGCATCTAATTAAAAGAGGGTCGTACTGCTCTTTTAATAAAATGACTTGGTTATCCTGCCGCATTTATAGCGCTGATTTTATTTTGGGGAGAATTCGCTGTGAAAAACACAATGGAACGGATAGCCAAGATCGCGGAGCAACGGCATATTATCGCAATCCGGCGGGGAATGCTGTTATGTACGCCGATAATTGTTCTGGGTTCTTTTACATTAGTAATCAACAATTTGCCGTTAGCGGGATACCAGGAGCTGATGAATAATTTTCTGGGCGCCGGCTGGCAGGATATCGGTCAAGCGGTTTGGAACGGTTCATTAGGTATCATGTCCCTCCTGTTGGCGTTTAGTATTAGCGGCTGTCTGGCTGACAGCCACCCGTTGGTGAAAAGCGGCAATATTCATCCGTTAATTACTCCCTTGGCAGCGATTGCCTGCATGGTTATTATCGTACAGCCGTTTAATTTCAATCAGACTGCCGGCATACCTTTTCGCTGGGTAGGCGTAGAAGGCGTCTTTTTATCTGTCCTGACGTCCCTGCTGGCAGCCGAAGTTTTTCTGCGGTTTTGCACTATCAAACGCTTGGCGATTTGGATGTTCAGTGACGAGGCAGATCCTACCATTTCCCAGGCGCTAGCCTGTATTGTGCCAATACTGTTTACCCTGCTGCTATTTGCAGCTGCCAAAATCGGTTTGAACAGCATCCAGGTTTATGATATTCACCAGTATGTCATTTCCCTGATTAACCAATTTCTCATTGAACTGCAAAATACGCCGTTAACTGCGATCATTTACATCATTTGGCTGCATATATTCTGGTTTTTCGGCATGCACGGCAGTGATATCCTCGACCCCGTAATGCGCAATTTTTATGGACCGGCCGGCGAAAGCAACATTGCGGCGGCCGTAACCAATGGACATACTGTTATCCTGACTGACGCATTTTTTAACTGTTTTGTACTTATTGGCGGCTCCGGCGCTACCCTGTGCCTCTTAATCATTATGCTGCTAGCGGCTAAGCGGGGCAACATTACCCGGCTTGCGCAGCTGTCCATGCTGCCAGGCATTTTTAATGTCAATGAACTCTTACTGTTCGGACTGCCCATTGTACTCAATCCCATTTACCTGCTTCCGTTTGTTGTTGTGCCTGTGGTCCTGACGCTGATTACTTATCTGGTTATGATTCTGGGGCTTGTGCCGGTGACCACGCACGGGGTAGCCTGGACTACGCCGCCGTTGTTAAGCGGATATTTGGCAACCGGATCCTGGAAAGGGGTAGCCCTGCAGGCGTTCAATATGACCCTGGGAGCTATGATTTATCTGCCGTTTATGAAGCTGGCAGAAAAGCAGAAATGTCTGGACATTACCCAGGCCTTTACCAAGTTTCACAAGGAATTGGCGGTGGCCAATCCTGCTGGTGCCAACCGGTTGCTGACCAGGCAGGACACGGTTGGCAATCTAGCCCGGATTATCGCTCATGACCTAAAAACAGGGCTTGCCAATGACGAGCTGTTGCTTGAGTATCAGCCGCAAATCAATTACGCTAACCGGATTATTGGCGTGGAAGCGTTGTTGCGCTGGCCCCACAAAGTGTATGGCCGGATAGCTCCGGCGTTTATCATTGCGGTCGCCGAAGAGGCGGACATGATTCAGGATGTCGGGATGTGGGTGTTTTCCCAAGCCTGCTGCCAGCTAAAAAACTGGAAACGGAACGGAATCAGCAATATGCGCATGTCCGTCAACGTGTCGGTCACCCAATTGTACAGTGCTAACCTGGCTGAAAATATGTACAAAATTGTTGCCGATAATGGTCTGTCACCGCAAGAAATTGAAATGGAGATCACGGAAAACATCGCGCTTAATGCTGATGCCAGAATACATGCCACACTCAGGACTTTGCACGAACTGGGATTCCGCATTGCGATCGACGATTTTGGCATGGGCCATAGCTCGCTGCTGTATCTTAAGGAGTATCCAATCAGCACTTTAAAAATTGACCGGGTGTTAATCCGGGATGTAGTTGCGGATAAAAGCTGTCAGGAAATCATTTTATCCATCAATTCCCTGTGTGCATCGCTGGCTATTGATGTTATTGCCGAGTATGTGGAGACCAAAGAGCAGCGCGACAAATTAAAGCAACTCGGCTGCAGGCAATATCAGGGCTATTTATACAGTCCGGCTTTACCGCCGGAACATATTGCCGGCTATCTGCAAAGAGCGGGCTGGTGTGAAATGCCGGAAGAAAAAGCTGATACCAACTAGTTCAGTTAGCCGGATAATTTAAAAGAGAAAAGACGATTGTCTCGGCCGGGTGCCGAGACAATCGTCTTTTAAGCTGACCGGGACAGGCTGTTTAGACCGCGACTTTTTTGCTCACCGGTAAGAGGGGCAGCAACCCGAGAAGGGGACCGGCCGCCATCAGCGTTGCTTCCTTGCAGATCAAGCCTTTTCGCCTTCCGGACAGGGCGCCGACTCGGCCTGTACCCGCAGCAGCAGCAGAATAGCGATGACGGGTCCCAAGGACAGAATCCACCATACATAGTTAAAATTGCCGGATACGTCAAGAACCAGGCCGATTACCAAAGGACTGACCAACGATGCCAATTGAAACAGAAAATTGGAAACTCCATTGGCGGTAGCGGCCCAGGTCATGCCGGCAAACTGCGATATCATTACAGTCAGCTGAGGGTTAACCGCATACGAAGTGAACCCGCCGGCGAAGGCAGCAGCACATAGCGCCGCAAAATTCGTCTGTGCGCCAAAAAGTAGCGTAATAGGCACGGTCAGAACCAACCCGGCAACTGCCAGCCAGCCTCTGTTACCAAGTCTGTCGGATATAAC
>JAEZQV010000217.1 GCA_023441125.1 Bacillota bacterium | reverse complement strand
GCCTGTAAGAGCCGGCGGGGTTCCTGGGATACCCCCATGCCCCTTACAAGATGGCAAGGGTCATGATAGGTTATTTTAGCTCTTACCTCCCGTAAATCCTGCTTAATTCCCTGCTCGACTACAAATTGTGTAATATCTTTTACTTTGCCGGCTAACTTTTCCCAGGAGTGTTTCACCGCCGGATCTTCGATTATAGTTCCGTATTCATGCTTTAAAGCGGCGCCGCAGGAGGCGCAGCCGGTAATAATGGCATCATAGTTTTCCGCTGACAACAACTTAACATTTTCTTCAGCCAGGTAGCGACCAACCCGGTAATCACCCGACGTAAAGGCCGGTGTGCCGCAACAGCTTTGCCGGGCCGGGATAATCACTTCCACATTATGGGCTTGGAGAATTTTCACAATCGCTTCGCCGGCGGCGGGATAGATATAGTTCAGCATGCAGCCGGTGTAAAACGCAACCCGGGCCGCCGGCGAGGCTACCCGGTTTACCGCCGGCAAACGGGTCCTTAGCGGCGCGGCAGCCAGTGGCGGAATAATCCGCCGCTGGCTGAGTCCGGCACTGGGTATAGGCAGACGCGCCAGCTTGCCCCGGCCAGCCGGAGCATCTTTAAATACCATTCCCTGAAATACGGCTCCCATTTTCAGACCCAGCTCAAACAGCCGGCGATAAGTCAGACCGGTAAATGCCAGCTTTTTGCCCAACGGTAAGCCATTCTTGGCCGCCAGAGCCTGCCGCGCGCTTAAAAACAGCTCGTCGGTCCTGACGCCGGAAGGGCAGCCAGGCACACAGGCCTTGCAGAGCAAGCATTTGGACAGCCGGGCCTGCAAGGCCGGAGTCAACGCTAGCTTGCCCTCGCTAACCGCTTCTAACAGCTTTACTTTACCGCGGGCCGTGGTATTTTCATTATCGGTGGCTTGAAATACCGGACAAACTGAGCGGCAGGTTCCACAGCGAATGCATTTGACCAGTTGCTTTTGCCATTCTGGATGGTTGTTTTCCATTTAGTCCACCTCCGCCACGGTAAGACGATTCAAAATTTGTTGGGGATCAAACGCCGCTTTGGCCCGCTGCTCAAGCACGGCCAGGACGCCGGCCGGCTTGTTGCCGGCCAGCCGGTCATATTTGCCGGCACAAATGCCGCCTGCAGCGGCAACTGCGCCGGCTGCCTTGGCTAAGAAAGCGTTATCCGGCGTGACCGTGTCCAGGACAATATTAAGCTTGCCTTCCGCCAGTTGGCCAAAAAGGCCGGCTTTTATCCCACGCCGGCGCGCCGCCTGATAAAAGGCCCTGATAAATTCGGTCTGAGCCGTAAAGGCCATTTTATACTCATCTGTTACGATAAACTTTTCGGCCGGACAGTATAACCGGCGCCACTTTATAGCGGTCTGCCCGCTGCCGTCGTATTCTTCCCGGATGATCCCGCCATGCTTTTTAATAAGCGTAGCCGCAATGTGACTCAGCTCGGCAGTTTCCTCCCGCAGGCCGTCAAACTCCAGTAACACAAGCTGTCCTTGCGGGCCATCGTTAAAAATAGCCTGCACAATATCATCCACCCATATGAGATAGGCCGGAACCACGCGGCTGTCTTTCAGCTCCTTGACAAAAGCCAGCAGCGCTTCCAACCCGGCGAACGTGACGGCCAAGCTGCTGCGGGTCTGCGGCAGCGGCAGCAGTTTCAGCAAGAATTTAGCAGTAATGCCGTAATCGGTGAACGGTGAATTAAAGAACCGGGTAAAATCGTAGCCGGTAACATTTTTTACAGTTTTTCCCCCGGTGGTAAGCAACTCACCGGTCGGCAGCACAACCTCCGACCCCAGCAAAAAATGTTTGGTGCTGCCGTATTTCAGGCTGGATAGGTTAGCACAGCCTTCGTAGAACAATTGTCCCACCGTTTTGTCATAGTAAAACGGCGTATCGGCCGGTATAAACCGCAGCTTATGCTCGGCCAGCCTTCCGGCCAGCCTTCCCAGGGTAACACCGGGTCCCACGGTAGCAACCAGATTAGCCGCATCAATCTCCATTATTTCAGCGAGCTTGGACAAATCGACAGTTACGCCCCCGGGATTGCCCCGGCGATAGACAAACAGCGGCTGCCCGCTGGCTGAGGCTGTCCGCAGCAGGTGCTGCAACTCGTCAATCGACTGAGGAAACACGGTTTGGCTCACATGAAAACCTCCTTCGCAACCATTTCTAACATTATCCTAGCTGGGTACGCATTATCCGCGTACTGATTTACGACCAAATGCAGGAATTGGTACACGAACCCCCGGATTCTGTCCACAAAAGCCGGCCTCGCCGGCGTAACATGCAATTCCTGCCGCAGAAAGAAAACACGGCTTGCGCTCAGCCTGGTGCGAAACGGAAGCCGTTCTATCTCTATCAAAAGCTTTTCTGTACCGGAAAACCACCCCGTCAGGGTGCTTGTAAGCCGGACGCACGCCTGGCTGCCATGCCGGAACTTCCCATGACAGCCAGAACTCTTGGGAAAACTATAGTTTTACAAGACGAACTCGTAAAATACCTTCTATGCCGCAGAGGAATTGCAGGGTATCTTTGGAAACCTCCGAATCAACAGCCAGCACCATCATGGCTTGTTGTTCCGTTAACTTGCGGCCCAGCTGCATGGTGGCAATATTTACTTTACCAACGCCCAGCAAGGTTCCCATCTGGCCGACAACCCCCGGTTTGTCGATATTTTCGGCGATAAGCATGTAGGGCGTCGGATTGATGTCAAATTCATAGCCGTTGATTTCCACAATTCTGAGTTCGCCTTTGCCAAACGTAGTGCCGCTGATAGTAAATTCCTTGCCATGAGAGATGACCTTCAGGGTGATCAGCGTCAGGTAATTATCGGCCGACGACTTTTTGCTCTCGGTTACGGCCACGCCCCGGCTTTCAGCGATGATATTGGCATTGACATAGTTGATTCTTTCCTTGAGTACCGGCTCAAACAAGCCCTTCAATATGGCCAGTGAAACAACGGAGGTTTCCAGGGCCGCAACCTCGCCGCGGTATAGGATTTCCACCTTTTCCACGGCTTCCTTTTCCAGCTGGTAGTACATTTTGCCTAATGTCTCGCCTAATTTTAAGTACGCCTTGATGGCATCCAGTTCCTGGATGGGCAGGGTAGGCAGATTAACGGCGTTCGGCACCATCTCGCCTCTGAGTGCCGAGATGACTTCCTGCGCCACCGTTATGCCGACATTATCCTGGGCTTCCACCGTATCAGCCCCGGCATGCGGTGTTACGATGACATTGTCAAAGTCCAAGAGCGGTGAAGTAGCCTGCGGTTCTCCTTCCAGGACATCAATGCCGGCCCGCTTGACAATCTTGGCTTTCAGAGCTTCCATAAGCGCCTCTTCATTCACGATGCCGGCCCGGGCACAGTTGATGACGGTCAGCCCTTTTTTGGCGGCTTGAAATTGCTCTTTGCCAATAATACCATAGGTCTCTTCCGTTTTTGGCGTATGCACGGTGAGAATATCACAGCCGGCCATTAACTCTTCCAGCTTGGTTTTTCTCTCTACGCCCAGATTTTTAAACCGGCTGTCACTGATATAGGGATCATAAGCGATGATGTTCATCCCAAAGGATTTCAGCCGGGTAGCCACTAACGAGCCGATCCGCCCCAGCCCGACGATGCCTACCGTTTTGCCCTGCAGCTCCATGCCTTTCAGTCCGGCCCGGTCCCATACCCGCTCTTTCAGGCGGTTGTGCAGCTGCGGAATATTGCGGCAGGTCGCAAATAAGAGACCGATAGTAAGTTCTGCGGCCGAAACAACATTGGATTCCGGTGTGTTCACAACGATAATCCCGCGCTTGGTAGCGCCCTCCATCTCAATATTATCCACACCGTTACCAGCCCGTCCGACAACCTTCAGCCGGGTGGCCTTCTGGTACAGTTCCTCATTGACTTTGGTATTGCTGCGCACAATAAGCGCGTCATATTCGCCAATAACCTCCAGCAATTCCTGGCGCGAAAGATTGGTCTTGACATCCACGAGGGCTCCTTCCTGCGTGAGCTTTTCCAAACCTTTTTGAGCAATAGACTCCGATACTAATACTCTCATCCTTATACCTCCATGTTTTTTAATAGCGCGAACAGCCGGTTAAGGCCGACTTGGAAAACCGGTTTCGATACAAATTTGAGTAATAAAAAAAACTCCCCCCTGCCATTGGGGCGAGTTTTTTACCCGCGTTGCCACCCAGCTTAGACCGCAAGCATAGCGCTACAGGTGTGCCGCAAAAACAAAAAAGCTCTCAATCCCTCCAGGGACGAGAACTATTCCCGCGTTGCCACCCATGTTGCCTTCCGGCCAACTTTAGCCGCTATATCGGGCGGACCCCAGCCTGATTCATCACCAGCCACTCCCAGGCGGAACCTATTGTCCGGTGTACCGGCTCGCACCAACCGCCGGTTCTCTGAACACCTTCCATTCGGCTTCCTGTTCATCATGTCGAATATGAACTTAGCTCAAATTATACTGTGTGCACAGTGATAAGTCAAGTGTCCTTGGAATAAGATTTTATTATTTTATTTGAGGATATTTTTCGGTAAAATATGCGCAAGTTGTAACTATCGGCTTACAACTCCCGGTATCTGGCCAGACGCTTTTCATCGACAATAATAATCTGCTGGTCGGAGAAGTCGATTACCTTATCTTTTTTCATGGAACTTAGCACCCGGCTGACAGTTTCCCGGGTCGTCCCGATTAAATTAGCCAAATCCTGGCGCGTCATGTCAATATCAATCTGAAGGCCGCCGGCAACCGGCCGGCCATACTGCTGGGACAGCCGGGTTAAGATCTGGGCGGTCCGGGCCAGCGTGTCGGATAAGGCCAGGGTTTTTATCTTCATTTGGGCATGCAGCAGTTTTTTACTCATAACGCGGATGATGTGCAGGGCAATGCGGGCATTGCCTGCGACCACATTCTCCAGATCGCTGTTTTTTATAATACCGATAACCGAGTCTTCCAGCGCCACCGAGGTAGCCGGATACGGTCCGCGGTTGAAAAGCAGCACTTCGGCAAAAACCTCGCCCGGTCCCAAAATATTAATGATATGCTCCCGGCCATCCTGCGCCATTCTGATAATTTTAACCTTGCCGCTTTTAACATAGTGAAACCCTTCGCCCGGTTCGCCTTCCATAAAGATAATCATATTTTTTTTATAGCGCCGTTCGATGGTCACCTGACTGATTGCCGCTAAATCGGCAGGTGCTAACTCTTCAAAAATCGGTATGTGTTTTAAGTATTCCAGTTCCAGCATACGCTTTTTCCCCTCCCAACTTCTGAATCTTCTCTATAGGTGATATATAAAAGTCCAGCCCGCGGACTGGACTTTGTCACAACCAACCGGCTACTCGCCCGGGCTGATGGCACCAACCGGACAGACAGCCGCACAGGCGCCACAGTCAATGCATAACTTGGGATCGATTACATACTGCATGTCGCCTTCGGAGATCGCTTCCACCGGGCAGACGCTCGCGCAGGCACCGCATTTGATGCACTCAGAATTAATATCATACGCCATTTTCTTACCTCCTTTTTCTTTAATAATAATACGTACTGAATAATTTTACCAGATTAACCCGACTATGTATACTAGAATCCCGCCCATAAGTCAGGTTTGAGTATTAGTATTTGCACTTTAGCCGCTTTTAGGATGCTGTCTGGTAAGGAAATTGTTGCTTTTTATGATATAATTGAGATGTTTTTACATAATGTTATGAGGAGATATGCGATGCACAATTTCTACCGTCTGCTAACCGCCCTGCTTCTGGCTGCCTGCCTGACAGCCCCGGCCAGTGCCGCTTCCATCATCAACGGTGAATATACCACCTTTGCAGCCGGGCCTGCCGATGATGTCAAAGTCACCTGCTATGTCGACGACAGCTACGAACGTCTGACGGATTATGCCAACGGCTACTCACTGCTCATCCCCCATGGTCTCACCGTGGACGCCGCCCTGTCACCGGTAGTCACGGTGCTGGCCAACGAAAACCTGCGCATCGAAATATATTATGATAATTTTACAGGCACGCCGGCTACCGCCGATGATTATACCAGCTACAGCAACAAGTTTATTAACAATGCCCGGGATCATACCCTGCTCCGCGATGAAACTTACCGGCAAAACGGCTTTAAAATCCACCTTTTGGAATGGACACGCCGTAAGCTTATCCATGTACCGCATGACAAAAACTTTTACGCCAGTATTGAGTTGGCCAAAAATACCAATGAAGTCTATACCGTTATTATAAAATCAACCGAACCCATTGCCAATGCCGGTGAACTGGCTGCCAGCTTTACTCTGACCGAACGCCGGGGCATGCCCCGTTTCAACCGTCCGATCAGTCCGGAGCACACTAGGCTGAATGCCGAAGCCCGGGCCTTCTATGATAAATTTTTCGGCGTAAAAAGCCCCCTGCGCTGGGGGATTTTTGAACCGGCGGCCCCGCAGACCTTCGAGAAGCTGGCTGAGCTGGAAAAACAGCTTAACTATACTTTCCCGGTCCTGCTGCGGTATCAGTCCTTTGATGAAAATCTGCCGCTGCTGGCGCTGAATGCGGCCCAGGCCCACGGCCGCGTGGTTGAGCTGACGCTGCAGACCACCTATAATTTTGCCGACAATGGGGGGGCCATTTATGACATCCTGGCCGGGAAATATGATGATTATTTCGCGCTGTACGCCAAACAATTGAAAGAGTTCGGTCATCCCGTCCTGTTTCGCCTGGATAACGAAATGAACGGTGACTGGTGCTGGTATTCAGCCCAGCATTACGGCAAGGATGCCACGCTCTATACGGCGATGTGGCAATATATCCATAAGATCTTTGACGATAACGGTGTTGACAATGTATTGTGGGTATGGAATCCGCACGATTTATCTTTTCCCGATTTTAAGTGGAATCATTATCTCCTGTACTATCCAGGGGATGAATATGTGGATATTATTGGCCTGACAGGCTATAATACGGGCACTTATTTTCCCGGTGAGCACTGGCGGGAATTTGACAGCATTTATCCCCAACTTTATGCCGAATATGACCAGCATTTTGCCAAACCGTTTATGATCACCGAATTTGGCGCCAATTCCGTTGGCGGCGACAAAGCCGCCTGGCTGGCCAGGATGTTTGACCAAATCGGTCAGCTTGGCAAGATAAAAATTGCCGTCTGGTGGAACGGCATCGACTATGATGCCGACGGCCAGCCCGGCCGGGTCTATATCCTCGACGAAACCCCGGAGACAACGGCAGCGTTCCGGCAAGGCCTGCAAAAATTCAGCCGGTAGACCATCAGGAACGCCCCCGGGAACGTTTGATTGACCACATGATAAATTTCCGCGCTTCCACGCGGTTAACAGTTTTATGTTTTTCCAGGTCACGGCCGGCTTTTTGCCAAACAGCCAGGAGATCTTCGTTCCCGGCGGCGGCGGCGGCCCCAATAGTAATGCTCAGCGGTAGTTCGGACTGACGCAGATTGTGCAGATCGATATAATATTTAACGTCTTTTTTGACTTCTTCCACACCGTCGGCAAAGTCCGGCAGCAGGAAGGCGAATTGATCTCCTGCCATGCGGGCGGCAACACAGCCGGGTCCCGCCACGGCCCTCACAATGTCGGCGGTGGCCAGTATAACCGCATCACCCGCAGCCTCACCCAAATAATCATTAATGACTTTCATACCGTCAATACTGAGCGTTACAATCATTGTACCTGGCTGCCCGCTCCGGGCGGCCAGTATTTTTTCGAATTCGTCCGCAGGCAAAAAGCCTGTAAGCGAATCCGGGGCCGCCGGTTTGGCAGCAGCCGTTGCTGCCGGTTTTATGGACGGCGCCAACCAGGGGGCGCCCGGGGCAGGCGCCTGGCGAGCTTCGTCCTGGCCGGCCCGGGCCGCATCCGGTTGTTTTTGCTCCGCCTGTATTACCGGGAAGCTTGGTTGGGTAAAGGCCGCTTGTCCGCCAGGGAGCGCCGGCTTGCCAGGCGGGGCCTGCCTCGCGGGAAACTGCTCCGGGGCAGAACCCGCTTGTTTGGCGGCGGGGTTTTGCCTGGCCGCTTTATAGGCCGCAGTGGCCAGCACCCTGTCAATGGCTGCTGCCGGTGCGGGATCAGGCGCGGCCACAGGTTTCGGCCTGTCATCGCTATGTTCCCTGACGGCAGCAATAGCCGCCTGGATACTCGCCTTACTGCCGGCCTGCTCAGCCGCAGGCTGAGTCCCGGCCGCAGCTGCCGGCAACGGCTGCACTGCGGGCTGCCGTTTGCTGACAATATGCTTTTTGCGTACCGCCGGCGCAGATACAGGTAACTCAGCGGGCGGGCCGGAATGCCGGCGCAGAAAATAGATCAGCAGCAAGAGCGGGATGACTCCCAGCAAATAAACGCCGCCCAGCCAGGCAAACCAGCGCGCTGATACCGGTTCGGCGGCGGCAACGCCCGGCACAAGCTGCACGGCCATCACTTCGCTGGTTTCCTGGGGAATAAGCCCATAGATAATTCCCTTTATTTCACCGTTGGCTATTACCGGCACGGCCAGTACGGTAGCGGCTTTAGCCAAAGACCAGTCGGCACCCGGGACTTCACCGGTATATTCGTGCCCGGCCGCCGCCTCGGTAAAGAACGCTTTATCGCCAATATAGCGGCTGCCGGCGCCGCCGGCTTCCGCCTGTGTCCGGCCGTCCGTTCCGGCATAGCCCAGCACGCTGAAACCGGTTCCGGCGTCCAGAAAGGCATGCAATTCAGCCGCTACGCTGTCCGGTTCACCGCTGGCAAGGCTGCTTGATTTGGCAATGCCGCGGATATATGCCGTTTGGCCGGAAATCCAGGCTGCAGCGGCCGTGCTGCGTAGTTTGGCGAGTTCTTCGGTTTGCAGCTCGTTACTGTGACTTGCCTGCTGGCTCTCCACATAGGTTACTTCGGCAATGAAAATAAGCGGCAGCAATACAGCCGCCAGAATTACTAGGCGTATATATTTCCCAAATTGATTCAACTTTACCATGCCATCCCCCTGCCAGTTGCTACTGTGCCCGTAATTTTGCCGCAGGATGTTGTTGCATTGTTTGCAATACATATTCCCGGCTGGACTTGCCATGTACATCTTTATCATGATACATACGGCTGTCGGCCTGTTTAAAAATCTCCAGTATTTTTACCGGCTTGGCGCTGGCGGCCCAGCCGATTGACATGCCTACGGGTATTGCCGGCAAAGCGGCATTATATTGTTCCAGGGCAATTTTTAAGCGCACCCCGACTTCACCGGCGGCATTAACCGAGCCTTCGGTCACAATGATGGCGAATTCATCGCCGCCTATGCGGGCGGCAACGGCATTAGGCGGTACTGTTTCTTTTATGATGCCGGCGGCAGCAAGGATAAACTGATCACCGGCATCATGGCCCCAATTGTCATTCACCATTTTCAGGCCATCCAAATCACAGACAATAATACCGGCCGGATAAATTTTTTCCTTCTCGATTCTTTGGATCTCTTTTTCAAAATAAGCCCGGTTGTAGAGATTGGTAAGCTGATCATGAAAACTTAAAAATTCCAAATGCAGTTTCAGGCGGGTGTTATCAATGGCGGAAGATGTCTGCATAGCAAATATCTCCAGCATCTGGATCTTTTCCAGCATGATTTCACTGTCATTGTTTATCTCAATTACAGCGGAAACATTGCCGAAACAATTCAGCGGCATAAACAGCCGGCAGCGGTTTTCTGAAAGCAGATATTGTTTGGCGGCAACTACCTGTTCGAGAAGCGGCTCAGGCAAAACCGCCAGTTCGTCCAGCCTCAGTCTGTCAGCCTGCAGACTGGCCCGCTGGACTTCATATTCAGACAAAATATACAGTGCGCCTTCCCGAAAGCCGAAGCCAAGCGGCGAGCAAAGCGTCTGCAGGTACTTGGTCAGCACGTCATAATAATTGCCGGCATCATGAATTGCCTTGGTAACATAGTGCAGCATGACAAACTGGTCAAGCTGACGGCCTAGAAGCTCCTGGAAATGCCGCAGCTTTTCATTTAACATAATATTTTCAATGGTAGCCGTGGTCTGCCGGATATAAACATCCAGCAGTTGTATGTCCTCAAAAAAGATTCCTTGCTTTTTTTCCGCCAGCAAGACGGCTTTAAGCCCGCGCGATTTGCTGACAATCGGCACAGCCGCTTGTAGATTGTCAGGCGTCGTAACAGAAGCCTTGTCTACGATGGCCCGAACAATATAAT
>JAEZQV010000457.1 GCA_023441125.1 Bacillota bacterium | reverse complement strand
GGATTATAGCCTTACCCTGTTGACAGTTTTTGGGGCGGGGTTTGCAGCATTTTTATCGCCCTGTGTCCTGCCTATGCTGCCAACCTACACCGCCTTTTTGGCCGGCTCCGGGGGGAAGACCGCAGCTGGCGGCAGCCGTTGGACATTTCTGGTTAATGCCGTCAGCTTTCTGAGCGGTTTCACAATTTTATTTGTGGTTATGGGAGCAACCGCCTCTTATATTGGTGAACTGTTTTTGGATTATCAGGAGATCATCCGCAAAGCAGGCGCCATATTCATGGTGATTATGGGCCTGCAGATTCTTGGAATAATAAGGCTTCCCGGGCTGGAACGGGAATACCGGCCATTTTTGCACAACACGTTTTCCGGTCCGTTCGGGGCGTTTTTGGTGGGGCTGGCGGTTACGGCCGGCTGGACACCGTGTACCGGTCCTATTCTGGCCACGGTGCTTATATATGCAGGGGCCACGGCTACCGTTAGCCAGGGCGCATTTCTGCTCTTTGTGTATGCTATGGGCTTTTGTTTGCCGTTTCTGGTATTCGCCTTGCTGATCAACCGTTACCTTTATAAATTGTCCAGCATAGCCCAATGGCTGCCGGTGATTCAGCGGGCGGCCGGGGTTGTACTGATTATAGCCAGCATCTGCATTTATTTCGATTTGCTGCAAAAGGGAACAAGTATATTATTGGATTTATTTAACAGGTAAAGTTGGGTAAAGCGGGCACCTTATACGGCATGCTCGCTTTTTGCTTTAACAACCAAAGGCGTTTGCTGCTTGTGGCTATATGAGCTGTTTAACCTTGAATTCCAGTGCGTCGCAGGCCACGAGGTGATAGGCGGTGCCGTTAATTATTCCGGTTACCGCATTTTTTATGGATTCACTGTGCAAATGACCGTAGATGCATAATTCTACGTTGTATTTGGCGATCAGGGCGGCAAAGCCTGTCTCACTGTGCTGGGCATAGAAAGGGGGAAAATGCAGCATCAGAATGATACGGCTGAACCCGGCCGCGCGGGCGGCGCTAAGTGAGGCTTCCACCCGCAGCAGTTCCCTGGTGAAGATGGGCCGGTCGCTGGCTCTAAACAGCGGGTCTTCCGGGCAAACCCAGCCCCGGCTGCCGCAGATGGCCCATTCACCCGCCACGGCAAAATTATTATTCAAAAACTCAATTTTACCATCGACGGCGTTATTCAGTTTGCTAACCGTCTGCCACCAATAGTCATGATTGCCGCGGATCATAATTTTTCTTCCCGGCAGGCTGGCGATGGCATTTAAATCAACCAGTGCGTCCGGCAGCTTCATCGCCCAGGAAATGTCGCCGGCAAGCAGGACGGTATCAGCGTCAGTCACTTGTTGCTGCCAGCTGGTTTTTATTTTGGCCCAATGGCCTTCCCAGTGAGCGCCGAAGATACTCATCGGCTTGCTCGGCGGATCTCCTGACAAATGCGTGTCGGCTATGGCAAATATCTTCATAATAAAGCATCCTTGTATTTATTTGATGGCAATGCCTGGAATATATTTTATCCAATATTGCCATGAATAGCAATGCATAAACCAATAAGGGCTACAAAGTAAACAAGTCGCGAATTTCAGACTCGCTCATTTTGGTGAGAAAATTTTCCCCCGGCTTAATAAGCGTATCAATCAATTCTTTCTTTTTTTGTTGCAGCAGGTAAATTTTCTCTTCGATAGTATTTTTGGCGATTAGTTTAAAGACCTGGACCGAATTTTTCTGGCCAAGCCGGTGGGCCCGGTCGGTGGCCTGGTCTTCAACAGCCGGATTCCACCACGGGTCATAATGGATGACCATATCGGCGCCGGTAAGGTTGAGACCTGTGCCGCCGGCTTTGAGGGAAATCAGGAAGACTTCATGGTGACCGGCATTAAAGGTATTTACCAGTTTTAGGCGTTCATCTGCCTTGGTTGCCCCATCTAAGTAAAAATAATTGATTCCCATGGCTGCCAGCTGGTTTCTTATTAAAGCCAGCATACCGGTAAACTGTGAAAACAGCAGAATACGATGGCCACTGCCGACGGCGTCTTGCAGCAGTTCCTGCAGCATGTCCAGCTTACCGCTGCCACCTTGGTAATTATCGATAAATAAAGCCGGATGACAGCAAATTTGCCTAAGCCTGGTTAATAAGGCTAATATTTTAATCTGACTTTTCTCAAAGCCATTGGCACTGACTTCGGTTTCGAATTCGGTTTGGGCTTTGAGCAGCCAGGCCGCATAGAGGCGGGTTTGTTCTTTGGTCATTTCACTGACCATTTTGCACTCGATTTTTTCCGGCAGTTCTTTAAGAACTGCTTTTTTCATGCGCCGCAGGATAAACGGCCTGATATGCCGGCCTAATTCCGCTAATGCCTGCTGATCGTCATTTCTGACAATAGGAATTTCAAATTTGCCGGTAAAAGCCTTATGGGTGCGCAAATAGCCGGGCATAAGAAAATCGAAGACAGACCATAGCTCGGTCAGCGTATTTTCTATCGGTGTGCCGGTCAGGGCAAAGTAGCTCTTGGCCTTAAGCCGCTTAACCGACTTTGCACTGAGCGTGTTGGGATTTTTGATATGCTGAGCCTCATCCAGAATGCAAAATTTAAACGTGGTTTGCGTATATAATTCGACATCCCGTCTGATCAGGCCGTAAGAGGTTATTACGAAATCGGCACTGACAATATCTTTAAGTTGTTCGAGGCGTTCTTCCGGCTGGCCGGAAATAACGATGGCCTTCAATTCCGGCGCAAATTTGCTGATTTCCTCTTGCCAATTGTAGACCAGTGAAGTAGGGGCAATAACCAGCGACGGTTCGCCGGCACTGCCTTTTTCTGAGAGGACAAGAGTAATTACCTGCAAAGTTTTTCCCAGTCCCATATCATCGGCCAAGATACCGCCCAGTCCATAATGAGCAAGCGATTTCAGCCACCTGAAGCCGGTCTTTTGATAATCTCTCAGGTTGCCTTTAAGGCCAAGGGGAATGGTATATTCGACATCCTGTGGTTCGCGGATATCCTGAACCATGCGTTTAAAATTACTGCTGCGCTCAATGGCCAGGTCCGGGGTTTCACGGGCCAGCGTGTCCAGATAAAGGGCGCGGTGTTTGGGCAGCACTGCCAGACGCCTTTCAATATCGGCAGGACGCAGGCCCAGTTCACTGATGATTTTGGCAGTGGCCTGGAATTCACTGGAATCCAGAGGAATGAAGGCGCCGCTCGGTAACCGGTGAAACTTCTTTTTTAATTTATAGGCCGATACTAACTTAATTAAATCCTTAGGCGACAGGTCTTCCAACTGCAGCGAGAATTCCAGCATGTCAGTCTGGGTATTGATCCTTACGCCGGCGGAAATTCTGCCGGCCGGCTGAATTTTGACGGCTTTAAAAGCATCAGAATAAAAAACCTCGGCAAGAGTTTGCAATTTTGGCAGTCCCAGCTGCAAAAAGGTGTAAACGCTGTCTGCGTCGGGCAAAACAAGCTGGCCGAACGACCAGATAAAATTATGCTGCCGGAAAATATTTAATAGTTCCCGTTCCTGATGAATTGACCGCAACAGCCATTTTCCCGTTGCATCAGGACTGTTCTCGGCAGCAGAACCAGGATTGATTATCACCGGACCGTAGCAAAATTCAATTTTTGCACTGATACCTTCGCCGCATTTGTCAAAATAGACCCGTTTTTCCAGTTGTTCTTTATGAAATTTATGATAAACGGCCGCAGCAATGGTTATGTCGGCGACTGTTGCCAGCACGGGCAGTACTCCTGACATAAATTCGGACGCGGTTGCTGTCGGAATATTGATCTCAGGTTTACGGTTCTCGGCAAAACACAGCAGTAATGGTTTGAGATAACTGGCAAACAAAGCATCAACGTGATAGATGGTATTTTGACAGAATATATAATGACAGTCGGCATCCAGCCCGTACACCTTATCGGCCGTCGACAGAGACAGGCACAGGCCACCCTCGCGATCTTTAACATCCAGGCTTAACGGTGGCCTGCCGGTTTGAATGCGGAGTCTGTCGACCACCTGATCCTGAATGGCGGCGGCAAAAGGTTGGGTACCCATAATGTTAAAAAAATGCAACAGACTGGCATTAGTCAGTTTCATAAATTTACTTTCACTAAACGCCGAGTTGGCATGAGTACCGGAAAACGTATGCAAACTCCAGGCGGACCGCTGATTTTCTTCGTCATAAACATTCTTTAGCAAACCGAGCAATGCGGCAGAGATGTCATCAAAGACAGCTTCGTCAGGTTTGAAGGTAAAGTTTTTGCCAAAAAGGATGTCCTGTTTCGTATGCATTGCCAGGATGAACTGGGGAATATCTCTCAGGACATACAGCCGGTCGGTACCGATAGTAAAATCCAGTTGATTTATTTGTTTGGTATTATACAGGCGGAAACTATAGTTCGGTACAAGCCTGACCAGAGCAGGCGCCGGAACTTTGCCCGCGTTGTCGTCCAGGCTAACATTTTGAAAAAAATCCAGCATGGCCCGGGTTTCGCGGGTCATGGACAGCTGGGGGGCGGCGGTGAAATAGTCAGACCAGCTGTACTGGATTGACTTCAGTACAGCAATGATGTGTTTGCAGGCGCCATGATATCGAAAAAAGGCCGGGCAGTTGCAGTGGTATTGCTCAACTTTATGAGCCGGGGTAAACGTGACAGAAACAGTATATAAATCATTACCAAGCACTGTCGCCGTGAATGTGTTGTCAAGTGCTGAAAAATCCAGTGTTTTGACGCATTGGTTATGATAGTAGTGCAAGCCTTTGGTATAAGAGGCATCAATATCCGCTTCATGCCGGATTTGTTCATCAGTTAGCATATTGACTCCTTCTGGCTGTTTCTTCTAAGACATCTAGTACATAGTTATTCTATTGCCGACGAAAATCCTGCATTGTTATTCCCCGGAACGGCATAGCTGCATAAATTATATCGACGGCGTATTCGTTTAAATTATTTTAAAAGCGGGGTTGAAATATGATTTACCGGAACAGGGACGATTACTTCCGGTCATTCGTGGTCGGGACTGAAACGAAAGTGTCTTTGGCAAATGGCAAACATGTTCTGGCCATTAACTTTGACAACGCGGCTACCACACCGCCGTTACATGCAGTATTAAAAGAAATACTCCGGTTTGCACCTTGGTATGCCTCGGTTCATCGTGGCCGGGGCTACAAATCAATCCTCACTTCTGAACTTTATGAGTACGGACGGGAAGTTGTCCGCAACTTTGTTAAAGCCGACAAGCGGGATGTTGTGATTTTTACCAAGAGTACCAGTGAAGCTATTAATATGCTGGCCTATGCGTTGGCGACGGATGAAAGAGAACAGGTCGTGCTGTCAACCGATATGGAGCATCTCGCCAATGACATGCCCTGGCGTGATAAATATACGGTAGATTACGTGGCATTGACTAAAGCCGGCCGATTATCCCTGAACGACCTGGAAAACAAACTGAAAAAATACGCAGGCAACGTTGTGCTGGTAACCGTAACCGGTGCCTCCAATGTTACCGGCTATGTTAATCCTGTCCATAAAATCGCCAGGCTAGCCCACAAATACGGGGCCCGTATCTGTGTAGACGGTGCTCAATGGGTTCCCCATACCTGCGTGGACATGAAACCGGCTGATTCACCGGAGCATATTGATTACCTGGCTTTTTCCGCTCATAAAATGTATGCTCCGTTTGGCGCCGGCGTGCTGATCGGGCCGCGGGACACTTTTGAGCAGGCCGTGCCGGTATACCAGGGGGGCGGAGCTGTCGGTCTGGTATCACGCCTGGCAGTTGCCTGGGACGATCCGCCCGCTAAATTTGAAGCCGGGACTCCCAATATGATGGGGGTGCTGGCCCTTATTACGGCTATTGAAACGTTAGGCAAACTGAATATAAACGACATTCATAATTATGAACGGAGGCTGATTGATTATGCTATCGACGGCCTGGCAGCCGTTCCCGGCATTACATTATATAGTGTACAGAATGGAAAAGAAGAAAGGGTAAGCCTGATTTCTTTCAGCATGGCAGGTCTGCATCACAGTCAGGTGGCGGAAATATTAGCTCAGGAAGCCGGCATTGCCGTCCGCAACGGATTGTTTTGCGCCCATCCGTACGTTGAGCGCTTATTGGAATTAAGTGATGAAACAGTTGAATATTATCAGACCCATGATGATAAAAGTCTACCCGGTTTGGTACGCATTAGTTTTGGAATGTACAACAACTGCCAAGAAATTGATGTATTCCATAACTTAGTGCTGCATATGGCGAAGCATCGCGACTACTATGAACATAAATATGCCTACGTATTGGATCCAGACCGCTGCAACGAGTATGGTAAGCCGGAGAATCCCTATTGTTAGCCCATGTCAAAACCACCCAGATCCGGTCAGAGCCCTGTTCTGGGTGGTTTAAGCCTGTGGATAATCCGAGCCTGTTCATGTTAATTGGCAGGGTTGTTTGATTTAATCCATTCCTCCAACTTGGCCAAAACTTCCGTCCGGGCAGTATCCACCTCGGTACCGCGCCATTCCTGACCTGTTTCTCCGTCAAACCAGAGATCTTTCTGCGAGAAAGTCCCGCTTGGATACAGCTTCTCTTTGGCTGCATCCACGATACCATCAAGCATACTCTGTTTAATCGTTTTTCTGATTGTGCGGCAACCGGCTTTTTCAGTAGAGGCTACCTCTATGCCGTCGGGGCCGGCACTAAGCTCAACATGGGAGAGCATTTTTCCCTGATGGTTGGCGGCGGCAATTGCCTGTTTGGCGTAAGCGGCGGCCTGATCCCGCTTAATGCTGTCATCGTTAACGGTAACTCTGACATTGCCGATAATAAGCTTATACATGACGCACCTCCTTATGAACTATTGTATGACTGTCAGCCTGAGTTAGAACTGTTTTTGCCGGCCGGTCCGCAAGTTGACTTTTGTAATTTATTGCTATATAATGGAACATACAAATCTTATGAGGCAGATTAGTACGTTGTAGACGCAGTTCAGAAAGTTGGCGTTCGTTGCGAGCCAATCTGTGATATAGCCGAACTCGCTGCTGAAGAGCGCTGTGAAGGTAATAGCAGTCGACGCAAGCCGGCGTTATGGGCAAAGAGTGGATGACGACAACCGTCATCAAACAGGGTGGTACCGCGAGAAGCCTCGTCCCTGGCGTCAGCCACGGGACTTTTTTATACTGAAAGAAAGTATAATTTTCTTTTAGCATAAGAGGGCAACATCGGCTTACGCTTTCGCCAAAGGCTCGGCGTAAGCCGTGTTTCTTTACTATCTGTCCGAGGGGGATTGAATTACTCGATGAATGAAAAATATACGCCGCACGAGATTGAGGCCAAATGGCAAAAACGCTGGTCCGAAAATGATGCTTTCTGTACGACCATTAACCGCCAGCGGCCGGAGTATTATGTCCTAGAGATGTTTCCTTATCCGTCCGGCAATTTGCACATGGGACATGTACGCAATTACTCGATCGGTGACGTCGTTGCCAGATTTAAAGTTATGCAAGGCTATAACGTCCTGCATCCTATGGGCTGGGATGCTTTTGGCATGCCGGCTGAAAATGCCGCTATCAAAAATGGCATTCATCCCTCAGCCTGGACCTGGGATAATATTGCTAACATGCGCCGGCAGCAACAGGAACTGGGGTTATCCTTCGACTGGGACCGCGAAGTAGCCACCTGTCATCCCGACTATTATCACTGGACACAGTGGCTGTTTTTGCTGTTTTACGACCGCAATTTGGCCTATAAAAAGAAAGCGGCAGTTAACTGGTGTAATGACTGCAACACCGTACTGGCCAACGAACAGGTTGTTGACGGTCGCTGCTGGCGGTGTGATTCGGTCGTTGTAAAAAAAGATCTTGAGCAATGGTTCCTGCGGATTACCGATTATGCCGACCGCCTTTTAGCCGACCTGGCTGAACTTAAGGGCTGGCCGGAGCGGGTAAAAACTATGCAGGAGAACTGGATTGGCCGCAGTGAAGGTGCCGAGTTCAGTTTTGCAGTGCCTGAGATAAACGGTAAAATTTCTGTATACACCACGCGCCACGATACCGTGTTTGGCGTTAGTTATATTGTGCTGGCACCGGAACATGTCCTGGTGGACAAGCTGATTGCCGGCAAACCGGAAGAGGCGGCGGTCAAAGCCTTTGTGGAACGGGTCAGAGGACAAAGCGAAATTGCCCGCACTTCTACGGAAACAGAAAAAGAGGGTGTCTTTACCGGTGCCTATGCTGTGCATCCGTTTACCGGTGAGCAAGTACCGATTTGGATAGCCAACTATGTGCTGGTAGAATACGGTACCGGCGCGGTCATGGGTGTACCGGCCCATGACCAGCGCGACTGGGACTTCGCCGGCAAATATGGTTTGCCGAAGAAACTTGTAATCCAGCCGGCGGGCAAAGAGCTTACACTTAGTGATATGACCGGCGCCTATGATGGACAGGGTGTTATGGTTAATTCCGGTGAATTCAGCGGTTTGGATAATGAAGCCGGGAAGGTCAAAATTGCGCAATGGTTTGAAGCCCAAAATATCGGTAAACGGCGTATTAATTACCGCCTGCGCGACTGGCTTATCTCCCGGCAGCGTTACTGGGGCGCACCCATTCCGATCATCTATTGCCCGGACTGCGGCACTGTACCGGTACCTAAAGAGCAATTGCCTGTCATGCTGCCCGGCAATGTTGACTTTGCCAGCGGTTCGGTATCACCCTTAGCCAAAGCCGACGAGTTTATCAACTGTACCTGCCCCAAGTGCGGCGGTAAAGCACGACGGGAAACAGACACCATGGACACCTTTATCTGTTCATCGTGGTACTATTTCCGCTATACCAGCCCCCACAGTGCCGATGAACCGTTTGATCCGGACAAGGCTAACTACTGGATGCCTGTTGACCAGTATATCGGCGGTATTGAGCATGCTATTTTACACCTTCTATATTCGCGCTTTTTTACCAAGGTATTGAAAGATGCCGGCCTGGTCAATGTCAATGAACCGTTTAAGAACCTGCTTACGCAAGGCATGGTTATTAAAGACGGGGCCAAAATGTCCAAGTCCAAGGGGAATGTGGTTTCGCCCGAGGAGATCATTGGCCGCTATGGCGCCGACACGGCCAGATTATTCATCCTGTTTGCTGCCCCGCCCGAGCGGGACCTGGAGTGGAGTGACCAGGGGGTAGAAGGTGCCTACCGTTTCTTAGGCCGGTTATGGCGGATTATTGCGCATTATGCAGCGCTGATTCAGACAGAAGCTGCCGGCTATGATCCTAAAGAGCTGTCTAAAGCAGAAAAAGAGCTTCGTCGTGTTCTGCACGTGACCATTAAGCGGGTAACGGAAGACATCGGCCAGCGTTTCAATTTCAATACGGCCATCAGTGCCATTATGGAACTGGTTAATGCCATGTATGCTCTTAGGGAACAGGGGGTAACACCGAATGCGGCGCTTATGCGGGAAGTTATCGCCGGCCTCCTGAAGATGCTGGCCCCGTTTGCACCTCACATTGCCGAGGAATTATGGCAGGAGACGATTGCCGACACCAGTGTGCACAAGCAGGCATGGCCGGTATTCGACGCTGCCGCTTTGGAAGTGGAAGAGGTTGAAATTGTTCTGCAGATTAACGGCAAAGTCCGCGATAAAGTAGTTGTACCGGTCGGGTTGACGGCCAGAGAACTGGAGACGACCGCCCTTTCTCAGGAAAAAGTCCGTGAGCTTATTGCCGGTAAGCAGGTTGTCAAGGTAATCTCTGTACCGCAGAAGCTGGTTAACATAGTTGTTAAATAGAAATAATAGAATTATTAGTCTTTAGGAGGCGAAACAATGAGTGTTCTTACCATTGCTAACGTGACTGAATTCTACAACAGCGTAATAAAGGCGGAGCAACCTGTATTAGTTGATTTTTGGGCAGCCTGGTGCGGTCCCTGCAAAATGGTGGCGCCGGAAGTTGAGGCGGTAGCCGCGAACTTTGCCGGCCGGGCCGTTGTTGCCAAAGTCAATATTGACGAGCAGCAGGATTTGGCCAGCCAGTATAATGTTATGAGTATCCCTACCTTAATCGTTTTTAAGGGCGGCAGCGAAGTTGGCCGGATTACCGGCTACCGCCCGCAAAAGGATATTGCCAATATGCTGGAAAAGGCTCTTTGATAAGCCCTAAACAGCCTAAAGCTCCCGGATTAGTTTCCGGGAGTTTTTCTTATCCTGATAGAAACTATAACTTTTCGCCTGGATAAGGCCAATAGCGGCTTGTATTTATATGTAAATTTTGTCATAATTAAACTGCGCCGGAAAGGAGGTAAAAATGCGTATTTTAGTACATCGCTCTTACTTAATGGCGATTATACTGTGCATCGGCATCGCCTGCCTGGCAGCGACGGCTTGCGCAGAAAGCAACCAGGCTGGTTATATTAGCATTGAAATTCTTTCGGTAAATGATTTTCACGGAGCACTGGCGGAAACCGGCAGAAATCCTGGCCTGGCTAAACTGGCGGCATTCTTAAAGGCTGAATCGGCCCAAAATCCCGGCAATACAATTATTGTCAGTGCCGGCGACATGTTTCAGGG
>JAEZQV010000188.1 GCA_023441125.1 Bacillota bacterium | reverse complement strand
CATGCGGCGGGTCCCTCTGTTTATGTACTGGACGAACCTTCCGCCAATTTGGATCATCAAGCCACGGAAGAACTCCGAGCGATTCTTACTCTGTTGAAGAGAGCGGGCCATACCGTCATTATCGCCGAGCACCGCCTGTATTACCTAAAAGACCTTGTCGACAGGGTGGTTTATATGGATGGCGGAAAAATTGCTGCAGAGTATGACCGGCAAAAGTTCCTGTCTATGCCAGATACAGAGCGAATCGGCAAAGGGCTAAGATGTGTGTTTCCAGAAAAGCTGGCTTTACAGCGCAGCAACGGAGAAATTGCTGCCCCGCCGGTCTGTTTGCAACTGGATTCCGTCTGTTTCCGCTATGAGGGCCGTCCCCGGATTCTCGACGGATTGTGTCTTAAGGTCGGACAGGGAGAAATTATTGGCGTTACCGGCCTGAACGGTGCAGGTAAAAGTACCTTTGCAAAAATTCTTTGCGGACTGGTAAGCGAGCAGCAAGGGAAAGTAAGTATAGCGTCTGTACCGGCGAAAGCAGGTAAACGCCTGCAAAAATCATACTTTGTTATGCAAGATGCCGACTATCAGTTATTTACGGAAAGCGTAGAGGAGGAACTGGGCCTGGGCAACGAGCGCCTGCCGCATTTGCCGGAAAAAGTGGCGGAAACAATGGCAGCACTCGGTCTGACAGCATGTAAGAGCCGTCACCCCGCCTCTCTCTCCGGTGGACAAAAGCAGCGGGTGACCATTGCCGTAGCAATCGTTAAGGGGGCGGACATATTGATTTTTGATGAGCCCACCAGCGGTCTGGATGCGGAAAATATGCGCCGGGTAGCTTCCCTGCTGCAACAGGTTGCGGCCAAAGGAAAAACCGTGTTTGTCATCACCCATGATTATGAGTTTATCGTGCATACTTGCACAAGAATTGTCAATTTGGCGGACGGCAGGGTCAGTGCTGATTTTTTTCTTAATGACAGTAGTCTGGAAGAACTGAAAAAACTTTTTGGTTTTACAGCAACGCCTAGCTGCAACTGCTGGAACCGGTAGCGATACGCTGCAGCTGGCCGCCGCCTTGTTTTTGATTGTTATTCATTCATTTCGCGACAAAGGGGGATTACAGCGTGGATGGGAAAGCAAAGCTGCAGGTTAAGGATTTAATTACTTTGGGTGTGCTGAATGCCGTATTTATTGTTATTTTTTCCGTTATCGGCATCGTACTGGGCATGTTTCCGGTCACTTATCTGATTATGCCGGCCATAGTGGCCGTGCCGCTGGGGGTGGTGTTCATGCTGCTGCTGACCAAGGTTGCCAAAACAGGAACATTTCTTATCAGCGGTATTTTGCAGGGGGCAGTATTGCTGATCTTGGGAGTTTACTGGCCTGTGGTCACTGCTGTTGTCAGTGCTGCTCTGCTTGGAGAATTTATTGTCCAGGGAAAGTACAGCCGCTTCAAGCGGATTGCCGCCGGCTATGCAGTTTTTATTTGCGGGTATTCCCTGGGATCTTTTGCTCCATTGGTATTTTTTGCCGAGGCTTATAGAGCAATGGCTGTCAGCAGGGGCTATGATGCAGGCTATATCAATAAACTTATTGAGCTGCTAAACGGACCGGTATTATTGGGGATCCTGGTAATGTCGGCCTTGGGGGCATTACTAGGGGCTTTGCTGGGCAAGCGGATTATGAGCAAGCATTTTGCTAAAGCCGGTATTGTATAAGCACGTGAAAGTAATGGATGTATTCATGGCGGGAAAGAAGAAGAGGTTTGCTGGTGTGAATCCCAGTGAAAGGCTGAAGCAGTTGTTTCTGTTTGTCTGACAGTCATTATCTGCAAGGTGTGTCGCAAAACGTTTCCCCGAAACGCAATGTGGCACGCTTTTTTACCTTAGCAGGCGATATGAAAATTCAATACATTCTCTAATCTGGAAATGGTTGCCAATAAGTGCGGTTTTCGCTATAATAATAAACATAAATGAAAATCATTATCAGTTACAGAGGTGAAATTATGCAGGAAAATACTGCGCAAAAATGCCGGATATTTAATCCGAAAGATGCAAACTGCCCTGTATGCGCCGGGCTCAGCCGCATATACAGAACAGATTCGTTTCAAAGTGAGATGGAAATACCTGCAGCAATTGGTAAAGGCTATTGCCGCAGAATTGTTGTCAAACCTTCAATGGAAATATCGATAGGCGATATGACTTTTTATGATAGGATGACAATGGGCGGCAGGCAAGGCAACTCCCTGTACAAGCTGTCTTTTTGCCTGGGAGAAGGATTTTTATGGAGAATGGAAGGGAGTAGAAAGGAATATGAGATTACCTGCGGGGAGAGTTGCATATTCAACCGTAATCAAGGAATCAGCATCAGCAGTTACCATTTGCCAGGGCAGCGGATTCTGGGGCTCAATATAGAGCTGGACGCGGAAATAATTACCAGTTTTTTACAGTACCGGGGCAGGAACCATGCTCAAGTCGGCCTAGCCTGCGGCAGCAGCGTATTTTATAACGGCAAGATTTCTCCTGCTGTCAGGCTGATTATCAATGAAATGATGAACTGCCGGTACCGGGAGCAGGTAAAAAGAATATATCTTGAAGGGAAGATACTGGAATTGCTGGCTGTATATCTGGATGAATCCGTCTTTGAGGAAGAGCGGACGTATCCTCAGGTCAGGATCTCTAACTGCGACCGGGAGGCACTGCACAAAGCCAGGCGGATTCTTGATGAAGATATTACTTGTCCGCCAACCCTGGGAAAACTGGCAAGGCTGATATGTCTTAATGAATATAAGCTGAAAACAGGCTTTAAGGAGTTGTTCGGTATGCCTGTTCATGCCTATATTATTAATAAAAGGCTGGAAAAGGCACGGCTTCTGATGGAGGGTGAGAAGCTAAAAGTTACGGAGGCGGCTTTGCGGGTAGGCTATAATGATCTAAGCTACTTTGCAGAGAAATTCCGGAAAAAATATGGCGTAAACCCGTCGGAATACAGCAGAAGCCTGTAATTTATTGATCTAATTAAAAGTATTTTAGGCACAGTGAAGGATGCGTTCACTGTGCCTAAAATACTTTTTACCACACTATTTATCCTTTTTGACCTAGAAGCAAACGGTGTAAATGCGGTATCATTTTCTCATTAACGAGTATGAGAATCAATATCAATAAATTGCGACTGATACCCTGACAAGGCTGTAGCCTTGCAGAGCGGATCGGAGGATGAGTTATGAAGGGATTTAGGAAAATATTTTTCTATGCAAAAGAACATAAAGGTAAGATATATCTGGCATTTTTTCTTGTCCTGTTCAGCGTTATTGCCGGCATTGCACCCTATTTAATCGTGTATGATCTAATTATCCGTTTTGCTGAGAAACACGCCATTACGCCGGGTTATTTATTGCTCGCGGGTGGCGGAATAATTGCCGGCCTGGGTTTACAGTCGCTTTTATTCTACAAAGGGTTAGCAGCATCTCATCAAGCGGCATTTGATACCCTGATGGGTATGAGGATAACGTTTGCCGACAAGCTGACAAGATTGCCGCTGGGAGATATTCAGAATAAAGGCACAGGCAGCTATAAAAAGAATCTTGTTGATGATATTGAGGGGATTGAGCTGCTGCTTGCCCATATGCTGCCGGAAGGTATTCCTTATATTTTGGCGCCAATAGCAGTGTATATTGTTTTGCTGATAGTAGACTGGCGGCTGGCTCTTTTGTCCCTGGCTTCGATTTTGCTTGGAATGGTTGCGGTAGGATTCCTGATGAGAGCTGGGTTAAAAAAAATGGATAAATATTATACTGCGGCACGGAAAATGAATGACACTATTGTCGAGTATATCTCCGGTATGGAGGTCATTAAGGTTTTTAACCGGACAACTAAGTCCTATGAGCATTATGTGGCATCTGTTGAGGATTATAAGAAATATTCGCTGGCCTGGTGTAATGAATCTTGGAACTACATGGCTGTCTATGGATCTGTTCTTCCCTGCACCATACTGTTTTTGCTGCCTGCGGGCACCTTGTTTTATATTCAGGGAACGCTGGCGCTGCCAACTTTCGTTTTCGCCCTGTTATTATCGCTGAGTCTGGGGCAGCCGCTTATCAGGCTTGTGGAATTTTTCCCGGTCATTCCCATACTCAAACATAAGATAGACCAGCTCGAAACAACGTTTGCCGGCGCGGAACTGACAATGATCGACCGGGGGGGTGATCCCAAAAGGTATGATGTGGAATTTCGCAATGTTACCTTTGCTTATGATCAAAAGGAAGTGATTGACAAGATTTCCTTTTGCGCCCGGGAAAATGCGGTCACCGCGATTGTCGGTGCATCCGGGAGCGGTAAAAGCACCCTGGCCAAACTGTTGGTGCATTTCTGGGATGTGAAGGACGGGGAGATTACTATCGGCGGTGTAAATATTAACGAAATGTCTTTTGAAAACTTAGTGGGTTTAATCAGTTATGTTTCACAGGATACTTTTCTGTTTCATATGTCCATCCTGGAAAATATCCGTGTCGGCAGGCCTGAGGCCACCGATGCGGAGGTTATCGCCGCGGCTAAGCTTGCCATGTGTCACGAGTTTATTATGAAAATGGAGCACGGTTACCATACCGGTGCCGGCGAGGACGGAAACAAGCTTTCCGGCGGCGAAAAACAGAGAATTACCATCGCCAGAGCCATATTGAAAAATGCCCCGGTCATTATCCTTGATGAAGCAACAGCATTTGCCGACCCGGAAAATGAAGATAAAATCCAGGAAGCCATAAACCGGTTGATTGTCGGCAAAACCCTCATTGTCATCGCCCACAGGCTTTCCACTATTGTGGAAGCTGATAATATCCTTGTGATGGATAAAGGGAAACTTATCATGCAAGGCAGTCATAGCGAACTTTTGGCAACCTGCGCGATATATCAGTCGCTATGGGATTCCCATCAACAGTCGGTAAGCTGGGGAATTCAGGTAAAGGAGGCCCAAAATGCTTAAGATAATCAGCCGGCTCTTGCAACTGGCGGGAGAATATGCAGCTAAAATAAAGATCGCTTTTGCTTTTAGTATTTTGGAGACTGTATTTGCGCAAGTCCCGATGATTTCGGTTTTATTTATTCTCATTAAAATCGTATCAGGCACTGTCACAATCCAGGATGCCTGGCTTGCCGGCGGAGTTGTCCTTGCCAGTGTGGTGTTCAGAGCATTGGCGAAGCGACTGGTGGACGGTTTGCAAAGTGGTGCCGGTTACGAGATTTTAGCCAGGGAAAGAATGAAAATAGGTGATCGGTTAAAAAGGCTGCCCATGGGATATTTTGCCGAAGGCAATATAGGTGATATTACTGCGGTGATTACGTCCGATCTGGTATTTGTCGAAGAACAGTCTATGTC
>JAEZQV010000452.1 GCA_023441125.1 Bacillota bacterium | reverse complement strand
ATGATGGACCGTACCAGCACTAAGGTCAAGCCACAGGCGGCCAGCAGCGAGATCAGCCCGATAATACCCTGAGTCAGCATGGCCTGCCTCATATCTTCCTCATACCTGAGCTGGTATTTGGCGACCTCGGCCTCAATCGAGTCGTACCAGGCGCCGGTCCCCACCGTCCAGCGGTAAGGTTCAAACAATTTTACATAGCCCCGCTTGGGCAACGGATCATTCTGGCCGGGCTTGGGAAACCAGTAATCGCTGAACCCGCCGCCGCCGCTCGCTTTAGCGGCATTAAACAGGTCCTGCAGCACCAAATTGCCTTTGGCGTCTTTAAATTCCCAGCGCGATTTGCCTTCAAAGTTTTTATTGCCGAGCAGCACCAAGTTAAAGCCTTCATATGTATCAATCCATAAATAATTGCCATTGTCATACCTGATTTCACGAATAATGTCGGTGGCCTTTTTCTTGGCATCCTGTTCAGTAAGCGTTCCTTTCTGTTGTTCCTTATAAATGGCTTCAATGATGCTCACGGCGCTTTCAACCTGCAGTTTTAAGCTGCGTTCGAATTGCTCCATTAGCGTCTGGCGTATTGTGGCGATATTATGCTGGGCATCAAGCTTCATGCGGTATAAATTATACCCTACCAGCACAGCCGCCACAAAAAAACAGATTGAGCAGATGGTAAGCAGTACTTTTGTCCGAAGACTGTTCACAGTCAACACCTCCTAATATATAGTTCTTCGGGACTTTATTGTACCCTTTGCCCGGCCCTGGAACAACAGAAATTTACCGAATGGCCGAATTTTCAAGAAAAGCAGCAAAAAGAGACAGATAAAAGGATTCTTTTGTCCTGCCGCGAAGTAGTAAGGAAAGGGGGCCAACCTATGTGTGGAATGAATTGGTATCGCGAACAAATGGCTCGGGCCGAGGACGATATTGACCGTCTGAGTGAATTGCTCCGGATGATGGAGGACCGGTACAAATTGCCGCTGGGCGCGTCAGACGGGGCGGATAAACTCAATTCCGATATTATTGCCGTATATCAGGAAATCGCCGCCCGGAAAAAAGCCTTGCTGCCGTCAAAAACCCCGCAAGATTAATAACTGCGGGGTTTTTGACGGCATATTTTAATTTTAGAAGGTGTCAATATCTTCAACTGGCAGCTGGGACGAAGCGGTTTCAGCGGCAGCCGTTTGCGCATCCGGAGAGGAATTAAAGCCATCGGTTGCGGTTTCAGGAGTATCTTCCTCAGCATAGGCATTTGCGGCGATGATCAGTTGGGCGTCGGGTATACTGGAAAACATTCCGGAAATAAGCTTTGGCATGAAATCCCTCCTTATTATTGAGCTTATTAATAGTTTCTCCAATTTTTTTGGTTTCATTATAAGCAGGAATGGTATGAAGGCCGGGTTATTCTTACTAGCTGTGTTAGAAAATAACAAAGCGGCCCTTGCGGCCGCTTTGTTATTTTCAGGGGGTTATTGGGAAGATTTTACGCTGGTGAGAACCTCCTGCTTTTGCAGGGCATCACTGCTAGCCAGAGCTTTTTGCGCGGTAGTTTTGTCAGCGGCGGACTGGCCTTGCTTGGCGTTGGACCCGCCTGGTAAATCTTTAAATCCCATTCCACTCACCTCCGTTCCTAGTATTCCCATATGCTGGATAAATATACCATGGTGAGCGGCAGAAAAATAAGAAGGGGTGGCATTCACCACCCCGGAAAATTATTTACAGTCTTTCTTTTTGGCGTCTTTGGTGTTCGGGCAGATCTCCTTGCCAAATTCTACATTGCCCTTGCCGCCTTTGCAGTCTTTAGTGCAGCAGTCTTGTTTTTTAGCCATTATGTCACCTCCTCCTTTTCAAGTTTGGAGGCGAGCTTTTTAGTCGTCGGCCATCTCGTGAATCATGAACTTGGCGGCCTGATAGATTACCGTGCCGACAGCTACCGCTTTTAATACGGAAGCCATATCAAAATCCATGTCCATGTCCATGCCCAGCATCGACTTACGTTTCTTTTTTAGAAACATATTTACCACCTCCTCATTCGATAGTGTAACCAGGCAATAAAAAGGCAACACGAAGTAAGAACTGGATGAAAACCCAATATAAAAGCAGCTTAATATATCCTCGCGCTATTACGATATTATAATAGAAGGAAAATTTTTCTATAGGAGGCGGGCTGAGATGGTCACCAAGGTTATGCCTGTTTATCAACCGGACTTTTCCAAGCGGGGCCAGCGGGGTACTGCCGATGACAACAAAAAAAGGCCGCAGCGCAATCAGCCTTTTAAAGAAGCATTAGCCAGAGCGCTGGCGGGGTCTGGCCAATCGCCTGTTATCAGCAAGTAGAGTCTGCCGGCTCTGCTTTTTTATTTTGCCGTAACGGCTGCTTGGTGTTACCGCAATTTAAAGGCAAATTATAGTTTGGCGATAGAATTGTGAGTGGGTGGCGCCTGAACGGAGCATAATATAGATAGTAAAAAGCTCGGACGCTGCTTCCATGGGGCAGCAGAAAATTGCCCGGAAGTTTCACTTTAAAATAAAGGTGATAAGAAGATGAATATTAAAACCGGCCTGGAAATAGTCAGGAAACACCAGGAATATGTGGAAAAAATCAAAGAGCTGGATACTGCCGCGCATCGGCTGGAGGACTTCGGTTACACCAAAACCGTGCTGAAAGAGGAGTTGACCAAACTAACAGCCGAGCTGCAGACGCTGGAAAGCACCCGCTTCCAGGCGCTGGACCCGGTGATCATTACTAAATCGCAGCTTGGCGGCCGTTCATAGCAATAAAGGGACTGACCTAAGCGTGCGTCAGTCCCTTTATTGCGTTTTTGCGTTTACAAATCGTCTGCGCAGACCGTTTCAGTTCCTTCAACACATCTGAATTCATTGGGGCAGCAGTTTTCACCACTGCTGTGGTAGTCGAAACACTGGTTGGCGCCATTTAGGTTCTTGCCATTCCAAAAGCTGTAGATCTGACATTCTTCTTTTGTGGACAACACTATCACCTCCCAGTTGTGTGGTGGTGTTAGTTTACCCCGACAGAAGCGGCAAAATCCTCAAAACCGAGACGGCTGATCGTTTGTCCCAGACGTTCGCCGGGGCGGGCCTGAGTCCGGTAATAGTCAATAATTTTTTCGATGAGCGGCAAAGTACCTGCCGCGGGTACTTGCTCGGCGACAATCCGGGCAGCCTGGGCCTGACGGCCGGAGTTGCCGCCGGCAACCACGGTATAACCGCCGCCTACGCCGTAGAGGCCGATATCTTTGACAAAAACCTCGGCACAGCAATTGGGGCAGCCGCTTACCCCCAGCCGGAGCTTACCGGGCAGTTCGCGGCCATAAAACTTATCTGCCAGCGCGAGCCCCAGGGCCGTACTGTCCTGCACAGCCCTTGGACAATGCGGTTTCCCGGCGCAGACGGCGATGCTGCGAATGGTTTTAGCAGCAAATGATTGATTGTCCAGGCCGAGTTCGCTTGTGGCCCGGGCATGATCTTCGGCGGTCAGCCCAAGGATGACAATGCTGTTGCCGGAAACTTTGATGCTGCCGTTGTACTTTTCGGCGATATCGGCCAATTGCCGCAATAAGGCCGGTGTAGCCTGGCCGGCCGGCAAGTACGGGGCCAGCGGGGGGGCGCTGCTGCGTTGCATATAAGTATCCTCCTCAGTTTTCCCTCCATTATAAACCACGCAGGCCATCGCTGCAGTGATTTGCCTCACAAATCACCTGAAAAAATTAGTATTGCCTATGGAGGGATTTTTTGCTACTATAATTGCATGGAAACTATAAAAACTAAAATAGTTTCTCGAGGGTAGCGCGAAAGTGAGTGGAAACCAATGAGAGAAAAGATTTTGTTTGCCGCCGCCGCGGAATTAAATGCCCGGGGTGTAAAGTTCACTGTCGACAGTGTGGCGGCCAGGCTGGGAATTAGCAAGAAAACGATATACCAGTACTATGCTTCCAAGGAGGAGCTCATTACCCGGATTATTGAGGCAGCGTTGGCCGATGTGGCCGCCCAGCGGAATGAGGCCCTGGCGGGTCCGGGCAACTTTATCGCCAAGCTTACCGCCCTTATTACTTCCGAGCCCAAGCTCTTCGGGAGAATTAACTATTGGGTCCTTGATGATATCAAACGGTACCTGCCGTCAGAATGGGAGCGCATTACCTGTTTCCGGCAGAAACTGGCCGGGGATGTGTCCCGTATCCTGGAGGCAGGAATACAGTCGGGCGATATCAGGCCGGTTAATACTACAGTTGCGGCCCAGATTCTGCTCAGAGCCTGTGACGATTATCTTGACTACCGCTTTCTGGAGGCGAATAATCTTACCTTTGGCGATGCATTACAGGCGCTCAACGATATTTTCCAGTACGGGGTATTGGCCAGAACGCCAACAGCAGAGGCCGGCGAAGGGGGGAACCCGGATGGAGGGCTTTAACGTAAAGTACTGGGTGGTGCCGGTTGTCCTGGCCGTGGCCCTGACCGGTGCTGCCCGGGCCGGAATCTTTAGCCTGGGGGGCGCTGCCAGGGAAACTGCGGCGGCGAATACTGTCAGTGTCACGGTGGAACCTGTCCGGACAGTAAGCAAAGTTCCCAAACTCAGTTTAACCGGTTCCATAGAAGGCGAGACGTCGGCGGTTATTAGCGCCAAGATCGCCGGCCGGATTGAAGAGCTGCTGGTTGATGACGGTCAGCCGGTAGCGGCTGGCCAGGCGCTGCTGCGGCTGGAGAGTGTGGAGCTTGCCAATAATGTGCGCACCGGCAGCGATGCGGTGGCGCGGGCCCGGGCCAATTATGAGAATGCGGCCGCCGATTATGCGCGTTATCAGACCCTTTATGCCCAGAGCGCCATTTCCCGGCAGACGCTTGACAGCATGGCGACCCGGCTTAAAGTGGCCGCAGCGGATTTATCCAGTGCCGAGGCCGGGCTGAGCACGGCCGAGCAGCAGCATGCCTATGCGGTGGTAGCAGCGCCGGTAGCCGGTGTTGTCGCCAATAAGACGGCCGTTATCGGTCAGGTGGTGGCTGCCGGTGCACCGCTGATGACGGTAGAGAATATCGGGCAGGTCTACGCGGTGATTCAGGTTGAGCAGAAAGAACTGGGGGCTGTGCAACCCGGTATGGCCGCCGAGATTGCTGTTGATGCCTACCCGGACAAGGTTTTTCGCGGGAAAATTGAAGTTATGAACCCGGCGGCGGCGGTCAGCAACCGCATGTACAAAACCAAAATAAAGGTTGACAACGGCGAACAGTTGTTAAAGCCGGGCATGTTTGTCAAAGTCAGCCTGATTACAGGTAAGCCGGTGTCTGTGCCGGCTGTGCCGCAAACCGCCGTTTTTCAGAAACAGGGGCTCTACTATATCTATACTTATGACCATGGCCAGGCTGTCCGGCAACCGGTGGAGGTCGGCAGCGTGCTGGGTGATCTGATTGAGATCAGGTCGGGACTGACGGAACAGGCCCGGGTTATCACCAGCAATGTCAATAAACTCAAGGACGGCGACGCCGTACAGGTAGGTAAGCTATGATTCTCACCAGTATCAGTCTAAACCGGCCGGTGTTGGCCACAGTCACCATTTTGGCCCTGATTACCCTCGGGCTGGTCAGTTACTTCTCACTCAATATTGATGAATGGCCGGATCTGGAATTTCCCTTTGTCACGGTGCAGGTGGCATACAAGGGCGCCAGCCCGGAACAGGTCGACAGCAAAATAACTCAGAAGGTGGAGGAAGCCGTCAGCTCGGTAGCCGGCGTTAAGCATATCACGTCCTCGGCCCGGGAGGGTGTGTCCATCACCACCATTGAATTCACGCTGGAGACTTCAGCCGCCACAGCGGCCCAGGATGTACGCGATAAGATTGGCCGTATTAGGGGCGATTTGCCGCAGGATGCCGATGAACCGGTGATCATGCGTTTTGATCCGGCCGAATCGCCGGTTGTTGCGGTGGCCCTGACCGGCAACAGCAGTATCCGGGAAATGACCAGCCTGATAAACGATGTTATCAAACGCCGCCTGGAGACGATTAACGGGGTTGGCGCCATTGATGTCAAGGGTAAACTGGAACGGGAAATACATATTGAACTGGATAAGGACAAGCTGGCAGCTTACGGCCTGACCATTCCGGAAGTTGCCGACAGCCTGAAAAACGAGAACCTGGAGGTGCCGGGCGGCAAGCTGACCAAAGGCGAACGGGAGATCAGCCTGCGGACAATGGGCAATCTGCCGGCGCCGGCGGACTTTCTGAATGTCCCGCTGGCCCGGCGGGACGGGGTGCAGTTATATGTCGGTCATGTCGCTGCCGTGAGCGACGTTACTGAGGAGCCGGAACAGATCACCCGGGTTGACGGGCAGCCGGCCATTGGGCTTGACGTCATGAAGCAGTCCGGTGCCAATACGGTACAGGTGGCGGATGCCGTCAAGGCAGCCGTAGCCGCTCTGCAGCCGGAACTGCCGCCGGGCGTGAAGCTGACGGTTGTCCGGGATACCTCCGTCAATATCAGGGAATCGGTCGGCGATGTACTGTTTAATCTGGTATTAGGCGGCGCCTTGGCTGTGGTGATTGTTTTTGTTTTTCTTGGCAACTGGCGCAGTACCGTTATTGCGGCCATTGCCATTCCGGCCTCCATTATTTCCACTTTTTTTACTATGAAACTATTGGGGTTCAGTATCAATACCATGTCGCTCCTGGCGCTCTCGCTGGCCGTGGGGCTGTTGATCGACGACGCTATCGTTGTTATTGAAAACATTGTCCGTCACATGGAAATGGGTAAAAGCAAATACCAGGCTGCGCTTGACGGAACGGCGGAAATTGGTTTGGCCGTTACCGCGACGACGCTGACGCTGGTCGCCGTCTTTGTGCCTGTCGGCATGATGACCGGCATTGTCGGGCAATTTTTCCGGCAGTTCGGCATTACGGTGGCGTTTGCCGTCCTGGTGTCGCTGTTCATTGCCTTTACTTTGACGCCCATGCTGGCGGCCAGTTATTTGGCGGTGGCCCATGGACAGCAACAAAATCTGCTCGGCCGGGCGCTGACTGTCTGGAATGCCTGGTTTGACCGGATGAGCGGCGCATACGGCGGCTTTCTCCGCCTGGCTTTGCGGCGCCGGTGGCAGGTTGTGGCCGTGGCGGCGGCCTTATTTGTCGGCAGTTTGCTTGTTATGCCGCTGTTAGGCTCCAGTTTTGTCGGCCGTACCGATAACGGCGAATTCATGATTCAGGCCGATGTCGAGCCAGGTACCAGTGTGGCCGGCAGCGGGGCTCTGGCCGACCGGATGGCGGCGGAACTTAAGACCTTGCCTGAGGTCGTGCTGGTGTACAGCACTGCCGACGCGGATACCATTACCATGTTCGTCAAATTGCAAAACAAGTCGGACCGCCAGCGGGGAATCGGGCCGGTAATGGCTGAGACCCGGGCTAAACTGAACGCCATTCCGGGCGTCAAAGTCAGTATTCTGCAAAAAGCCGGCCTCAAGGAGGAGAAACCCGTGACCGTGGTGATTCGCGGCGAATCCCTGGATGTGCTCGGCGGTATCGCTGAAAAGGTGCAGCGGCTGATGGAAAACACTAACGGTGCCGTCGATGTTGTCTCGACCTATAAACCCGGCAAGCCGGACCTGCAGGTTGGTGTCCGGCAGGACCGGGCCGCCGACCTGGGGATTGCCACCGGTCTGATTGCCGATACCCTCAGAACCATGTTCAATGGTTTGACGGTCAGTCAGTTTAAGGACGGTGACGACCGATATGATGTCACGATCAGGCTGCAGGCCGGGAACCGCCGGTCCGTCGACGACCTGACCGGGATTTTTTTGCCCGGCAAATATAAGGACCTGAATGACAGAACAGTGCTGGTGCCGCTGTCGCAGGTAACGGCGACGGTATATGCTACGACTCCCAGCCAGATTAACCGCTATGACCGCCAGCGGGACATCCAGCTTACCGCCAATCTGGCCGGCACGTCCCTGGGAGAATTCAACCAGAGTTTTTTTGCCCGGCTAAAACAGCTGGAACTGCCTCCCGGCTACAGCGCCGGCGCCGTCGGCGAGTCCGAACGGATGGGCGAAACCTTCACCAGTATGGTCATGGCCCTTTTTTTGGCGGTAACCTTTATTTTCTTTGTGCTGGCTGCCCAGTTTGAAAGCTATATAGATCCGTTTGCCATCATGTTGTCGCTGCCGCTGGCCATTATTGGCGCTATCCTGGGTCTTCTGGTCATGCGCAGTGATTTGAGCATCATGTCGATGATCGGTATTGTTATGCTCATGGGCCTGGTGACCAAAAATGCCATCCTGTTGGTTGACTTCGCCAAACAGCGTCAGGCGGAAGGCGTGGAGCGCGATACCGCGCTGGTGGAAGCGGCCGTAATCCGGATGCGCCCCATCATGATGACTACGGCGGCCATGATTTTCGGCATGCTGCCCCTGGCGGCCGGCCTCGGGCCGGGAGCCGAGGCGCGGGCACCGATGGCGCACGCCATCATTGGCGGCTTGATAACTTCGACCATCCTGACACTGGTGGTTGTACCTGTTGTATATTCCCTCATTGACGACGTCAAACGGCGGCGGTTCCGATTGTTATTTGCTGGTAAAAACACGCAAAGTTTGTAAAATAATAGAGGAAAATTTTGATTCCAGCGAGAATAGAGAAAATAATATTCTAAAAAGAATTAAGTAGGCTTTCTTAGTTCTTTACTATGGGGTGGATTTCGTGAAAGGGACTGTTGTTGGGACTTGGGTTCAAACGGCCCACAAGCTGTGGGGCGGTTCGCTGACCGAGGCGGCTATGCAGCATGCCGGCTGGGCAGCTGACAAGATGTTCTTGCCTACCGAAGAAATCGATGATGCCAAACCCAAAGCATTTGTGGGCTATCTGGCCGAGCATACCGGGAAAAGCCAGGATGAAATCTGGTTAGGTATTGGTAAAGACAATATTAAAACCTTTGCACAGGCGTATCCGGCCTTTTTCCGTCAGGAAAGCCTGTATTCCTTCCTTCGATCCATGTATGATGTTCATGTGGTTATGGTCAAGCGAATACCGGGGGCAGTGCCGCCGGAACTGTTAATAGAGCCGGTATCTGAATACGCCGCGATATTAAGTTACCGGTCCAAACGCGGCATGTTCGGGTATATGAAGGGTCTTTTGGCAGGAGCTGCCGAATATTTCAAGGAAGATATCAAGACGGAGATTACCGAATCCTCGGCCGAACATCTGAAGATGCGACTCACCTTTGCCAAACCCATTACCCACACCCTTGTATTCAGGCTCAATCAACTTTTGGCCTTCGGGGTACTGAAAAGCATACCGGCCAAAATCGGGGTGGCGGTGGCCGCTATTTCCCTGGTTGTGGACGGGCTGCTGGCTATGCTGGGAGTTAATGTGCCGTTTTGGTCGGCGCTGCTAAGCGGCGCGGTGGCTGCGGGCGGAACGGCGCTCGTGCTGCGGCCTCTCGCCGCCATTAAGGACGAACTCGCCAATATTCAGGAGCGGCGGTATTTTACCGAGACCCGGCTCAAATCCAGCGATGAATTTGAGGATATCATGCAGATGCTGTATCAGTACAAAAAGCGGGTTAAAAGTGAGTTCATCGGTTTTAAGGGAATTACCGACGAAATGAATAAATATGGCGACGATTTTAACTCGTTAGCCGCCCGGATGAAAGATACCTCCGATGAAATTTCCGGCGTGGTGCATGATGTTGCCACAGCCGCCACCAATCAGGCCATGGAGACGGAAACGGCAGTCGGCATCTTAAACGGCAATCTGGAAACGCTGCGAACGGTAGTAACCGAGCAGAGCCACAACAAAGAGCAGCTGGAAGCCGCGGTCGACGAGATTAACAAAGGGTTTGCCGAAGTACAGGCCTCCAGTGCCAAGCTGGAGAAGAGTCTCGACAAGTTCGCCGAGGTCAAGCAGTCGGCTGAGAATCTGCAGAATCAGGCCACTAAAATCAATGAAATTACCGGCATGGTAGCCGCGATTGCCGGGCAGACCAACCTCTTGGCGCTGAATGCCGCGATTGAAGCGGCCCGGGCCGGCGAGCAGGGGCGCGGTTTTGCGGTGGTAGCGGAAGAAGTGCGAAAGCTGGCCGAACAGTCGCATCAGCACTCGGACAGCATTTCCAGTGATCTAAAAGTGCTTATGGATATTATTGG
>JAEZQV010000086.1 GCA_023441125.1 Bacillota bacterium | reverse complement strand
TGCTGGAAGTGCGTAAAATTCTCGAAGTGGAGACCGCTGCCCTGGCGGCGATGCGGGCAACACCGGAAGACCTGGCGGAGATAAAGCGGGCACTGATCAGTATGCTGGAAGAAGTTAGTGCCGGCGGTATCGGCGAAGTAGGGGATGCAGCTTTTCACTTTTCCATTGCGCAAGCTGCCAACAATCCTATTCTGATCCGGCTGATGAATACCATTTCCGACCTCTTGACCAAAACGTTCAGGACTTCCCGTCAGAAACTCTTTTTAATTGACAATATGCCAACGCTGCTGCACCAGTCGCATTACGAAATATATGAAGCCATAGTGGCCCGGAATCCGCGGCTGGCCAGACGAAAAATGCAGGAGCATCTGAGCCTGGTGGAAGATTTTCTCGTTAAAATTAAAGAAGGGCATCATATCAATACCCCGAAAAAGCAGGGAGATGCCAAAAGATCGCATATTCCGAATGAAGATTACGGCTTTCCCTCGTAACGTCTTAGTGACAGAAAGGGCAGCCGTATTTTTGTTAACTTTATGCAGCATTGTGTTTTTTGGGACTGGCAGGTATAATATAATAAGTCGCAATGTCAAAAGGGGGATGGTATTTATGTTTAGTTTCAGTATGCCGGAATTGGTATTGATCCTGGTAATCGCTTTGATTGTTTTTGGCCCTGGCAAGCTGCCTGAAGTCGGCAAGGCAATCGGCAAGGGAATTCAGGAATTCCGGCGGGCAAGCAGTGATATTGTCAACACCAAAGAAGAACCGGCTAAAGTAGAGACTAACCCGGACAGCAAACAGCCTGACGAGAAAAAGTGAGGGTGTTAGATGCCAGAGTATACGAGTGATGAGAAGCATGAGCCGGTACCACAGGTTGTTGAAACAGGCGTGATATACAGCGATAAAGTTATCCGGGACAATGCCGCAGCAGGACCTGATACAGGACCTGATAGAGAAGCAGAACCGCCTGAGGATGACGAACCGCAAGGTGCCATGTCTTTAATCGGTCATCTTGAGGAACTTCGCCGGCGTATTATTGTGATCATTGCCGCTGTTGCTACAGGCAGCATTGTTTGTTATTTCTATGCCGCCGAAATAACGGCACTGATTACCGCCCCGGCCGGAAAGCTCTATTATATGAATCCGTCGGAAGCGTTTTTTACTTATTTAAAGGTTTCTTTTTTTGCCGGCTTTCTTTTGGCGTTACCGATTGTCATGTACCAGTTATGGGCGTTTATTGTTCCGGCCATGACCAATAAGGAGCGAAAGGCCGGCTTGTTTTTAGTCCCTGCTTCTATTATATTATTTTTTATTGGTTTGTTTTTTTCGTATTATCTTGTTTTGCCGGCCGGAATCAAATTTTTCATGGGCTTTGCTACCGATAACCTCCAACCCCTGTTTTCGATAGGTCAGTACCTATCTTTTGTTATTTCATTTTTACTGCCCTTTGGATTTGTTTTTGAATTGCCGCTTTTTATCCTGGTGATGGCCAGGTTAGGCATTATTAGTTCGGCATTTTTGACAGCGAAACGAAAATTGGTTTTCGTGATGTCTTTTGTGATTGGCGCGGTAATATCGCCAACTCCTGATATCTTTTCACAAACCATGGTGGCGGTTCCCGTGATTTTGCTTTATGAAATCAGCGTACTTATTGTAAAATACGTGCTGCAAAAGTAGCGGATTACTGCCAGCTGGAAAGGAGTATTATAAGTGGCCTATAATGACCTGCGGGAATTTATTGCTGCATTGGAAGCACGGGGCTGGCTTAAGCGAATTAGTCAGCCTGTTGACTGTGAATTAGAAATTACCGAAATTACCGACCGGGTCTCAAAAATGCAGGGAGATAAGAATGTTGCCTTGTTGTTTGAGAATGTAAAGGGCTATGATATCCCGGTGCTGATGAATGCCTTTGGCAGCATGGAGCGGATGGCGCTGGCGCTCGGCGCGGACAAAATTGATGATATTGCCCAGGAAATACGGCAAATCTTAAAACTCCCCTATATTTCCTTACAGAATAAACTGGATTTGGTTAAGATTATTCCGGCGGCCAAGCGCGCCATCAATTTCCCCAAATACGTCAAGAATGCACCCTGTAAAGAGGTTATTATCAAAGACAGGCCGTCGCTCGATAAATTTCCGATATTAAAATGTTGGCCGAAAGATGCCGGTCGCTTTATTACTCTGCCGTTGGTTTTTACCAAAAACCCGCTGAATGGCAAACGCAATGTGGGGATGTACCGGCTGCAGGTTTTTGATCAGCAAACCACCGGTATGCACTGGCATATCCATAAGAACGGCGCGGAAAACTATCGCGCCCACCAGGAGCTTGGCCGGGATAAGATCGAAGTGGCCGTTGCCATCGGCGGCGATCCGGTAATTACTTATGCCGCCACTGCGCCGTTGCCGCGGGATATTGATGAAATGGTGTTCGCCGGTTTTCTGCGCAAGAAATCTGTGGAAATGGTTAAATGCGAGACCGTTGATGTGGAAGTGCCGGCCGGTTCCGAGATTGTGCTCGAAGGCTATGTAAATATGGATGAACTAAGAGTGGAAGGACCTTTCGGCGATCATACCGGTTACTACTCTTTGGCCGATACCTATCCGGTTTTCCACATTACCTGTATAACGCATCGTAAAAATCCCATCTATCCGGCCACTGTCGTCGGCAAACCGCCTATGGAGGATTGTTTCCTGGCTAAGGCAACCGAACGGATATTTCTGCCTTTATTGCAAAGCCAATTGCCGGAGATTGTCGACATCAACCTGCCGCTGGAGGGGGTGTTCCACAATTGTGCCGTGGTGGCGATTAAGAAAAGCTATCCCCAGCAAGCTAAGAAAGTAATGCATGCCATCTGGGGCATGGGACAGGCGATGTTTACCAAAATGATTATCGTTGTGGATGCGCATGTCAATGTACAGGATATGAACGAGGTTTGGTGGCGGGTATTTAATAATATAGATGCCCGGCGCGATATTGTTATGGTTGACGGGCCGCTGGATGTTCTGGATCATTCCTCGCCAATGCCTAACTGGGGGACAAAAGTAGGTATTGATGCGACCAAAACCTGGCCGGAAGAAGGCCAAACCCGTGCGTGGCCGGATGAGATCTCCA
>JAEZQV010000021.1 GCA_023441125.1 Bacillota bacterium | reverse complement strand
GCCTCATACTCCCCCCGGATTTGTCCGTAATGCAAGCCGATAACGAGATGCGGCGAAACCTTCAGCCCGGCGGCCCGCGCAGCCCGCAGGCTCTGCCGGTAATCTGCCGGCGTGCGGTCTAAGTGATAAACCTCCCGGATGGTAGCGCTGTCGCCGATTAGATCCAGGGCAACCCGCGTTACCGCTGCCTTAGCCAATAATTTAGCCATGGCCTCACTCAGCAAACCCGGATGAACAACTACGTCTAACCCCATAGCGGCAATTGCTTGCAACGCACCGGCAAACCGGGTCAGCGGCACACTGCCGTCCTGACAGGCGCCGCCGCTGACGAGTACGCCCCGGCAGCCTTGCCGTTTTAGTCTGGCTACCAGCTGGACCAGTTCGTCCGGTTCTGTAGCCGACTGCATGGTTTGCAGCAGCCGGCCCTGACAATGTTCGCAGCGGCACTGGCAGGCCGGGCCGGTAATGCTGATATTGCAAAAGGAATGGGCTTGATTCTGAAATAGACCATTGTCATAAGGCCGCACTCCGGGCGCATAAAAAGCAATGTTAGTCATCCCATATCTGTCCTTTAATACTATTTATATCCTGTGTTTCCGGCTGGAAGGGGTAATTGCGCAGCACCGGACCCGGGCGTTCATTGCCGTACGGTCGGTTGCAGGCCACACAGCCTTCCCGGTTAGGACAGCCGGAGGTCATAAACGGCTCACCGGCTGCTAAATTCTCACCTAACAGTTCGTCCAGGCGCCGGCCAAAACCGGTTATTTTTCCCTGCCTATCAAAAGAAATGTCGTCTGGCCTGATCTGTTTTCTGTTAAGCAGGAAGGCGGCCAGCTGACAACGGCGATACCGGCCGTAAGCGGGCGGCTGCTGCTGACTTAACAAGCTGCCTGGCTCCGGGCAGAAGGAAAAAAGATGAGCCTGGGCGCCATAATCACCGGCCTTGCCGATCGTCTGCACCAACTCCTGTTCCGTTTCGCCCAGACCGACAATAAGGTGGACGCTGACATAGCCGCAGGCAAACACCTTGGCCGCCTGTGCAATAGCGGCCCAGTAAGTATCCCACCGGTGCGGCCCGTTCACCGGGCGGCCCCGCATGGCGGCAAAGATTGCCGGCGTAGCGGCATCGACAGCAATGCCAACCCGCTCTGCCCCGGCTGTTTTGAGCTCCCGGAAAAAGGCGCCGGGGTCTGTTAAAACAGTTGGTGAAACCAGGACACTAACCGGCAGCTGTGCCGCCGTATGCACCTGCCTGACAAGCGTAAGACAATCTCCGGCCGCCCGGGGATGAGTAATCATGGCGATACAGATCCGGCCCAGTTTTTGCACCTTGGCGGCTGCCGCCTGTGGCGGCTTGGACAGCATTTTCATAATAGCGGCCAGCTTATAAGCCGGCCATTTCACCCTGATAAAGGTGTTGTTATCGGCTTCGACCCGGCGCTGTCTGGCCAGGCCGCAGTAACTGCAGTTGGCCCGGCAGCCGTCCTGGTATGTCATTAATAAGTTCAAACTCCCCGGGTACGCATTGCGGTAAAAACTCCCCGGTTCCAGCCCCAGGGCCATGGCTCCGGCTAAACTGGTCTGAACATATTCCGGGCTTTCCACTATACCGACTTCCTCCATATTCAGCCCTCCCTGTAAACAAATCCCGGAAAAATCCGTCCGGTTATGCATAATACTCCGGAAAAGCAACCCAGCTCCGCCGGATAAGCGCCAGAAATTCAGCCTTATTATCCGTCCATTCCGCAGTGCGGCGTTGCAAACGGTCACAGGCAATGGCAAACTGCCGGCCATACTCGTCGCTTATGACCCGGGTATATTTCTCGGCCAGCGGCTGGGCATCCTTACGGCCAATACTCGCAAGTATGGTCCTGGCTGCCAGGTGACCGCTCACAACAGCATTCAGAATCCCTGCCCCGGTAATCGGATGAGTACAGCCGGCGGCATCCCCGGCCAGCAGTATCGGGCCGCTTCCCAGCCGCTTAACCAAACCGCCGGCCGGTATCAGGCCGCCTGTTGCCGTTAAAACAGGTTTTTCCCGGACTAGTTCCTCTGCTGCCAGTTTGCGGCAGAACTCCGTTAAGAGCGCCGGTAAATGGTCTTTGTAGGCACTATGGACAGCCAAGCCGACATTAGCCGTTGCTCCCTTGGGAAAAACCCAGGCATACCCGCCATAATAGGCCGGTTCAAAGTAAATCGCCGCATAGGTCATTGGCTTTGCCAGCGCCAGTTCATACTGCAGGGCTATGCACAATGCCTGCGGCTCATTGCCAAGCGCTGCGCCGGCAAGCGAACGCGGACCGTCACACCCCAGGATATAATCGGCGGCAGCCGCCCACAGGCTGTTGCCGCTGGCAATGGTGACAACCTTCCCCTCAATCCCGGTGACGCGGGACCCCCGGCTTAGGGAAACTCCCGCCTGCTCCGCCGCCTCCGCCTGCGCTGCTTCCCAACAGGCCCGGTTAAGCACATAACCCGGCGCCGTAAGCGTACTTTCCAGCCGGCCGTTGACATAGGTGTTAATGCCTTTAATCGGCTGCGCAATGTGACATTTCTGAAGACTTGCATGGTGGGCAATAATTGCCGGCACAAACTCGGCGCATTGCACGCCGGCGCCGATCGCCTGTTTCTGCTCCAGCATAAGCACGCGGAGGCCGGCTTGCCCCAGCCTTTTGGCCGCCGCACTGCCGGCCGGGCCGGCGCCGACGACAACAGCGTCATATTGTTTTACGGTTTTCATAATCAACCTCCGGCGTCACAATCGGTACGGCAGCCTGCTCTTGCTTGGCCTGTTCTATAGCCAGCAGCACTGCCGACAGCAAATGCTCGGTAAGTACACCGGGAATCTCAGCCTGACTGGCCGACAAGACCCTGTCAATCGTACCAGCAATTCGCGCTTTATCAATGGGCGTGTTTTTCAGGGCAGTTTCCAAATCATTGATAACCCTGGCCGGATAGGCAAAAAAATCACCGCTGATGATTACATATTTAATGGTGCGGATGGTTTCGTCCAGCCGCATCTGCACCCGGATAAGCCCGCCCGGCGCTTTGTAGCTGGCCACACTGTCAAGGGTGTTAACCAGATTGCCTGCCTGGCCGAAAATCCAGGCCTCACTCTGAAACTCCGGCAAATACCGGGTTAACAACTGCCTTTCCGGCAAAGTCAGTTCCCCGGGCGAAAATTCGTAGGTTAGCATTTCGCGCAGGCCGCCTAGAACCGCCTGTTTGATAAGCCGGTGGTCCGGCACATATCCCACTTGTTCCCGGAGGCAGGTCACCCTGTCCTGCATGGATTTTACGGCTTTATCCGCCAGTTTTTCCAGCGGCAGCCTGAGTACCCGCAGCATCTCATCAACAGCAAAATCAACCAGCAAACTGCACTGGAACACAAAAGAATCCGCCAGTTCGGTGCCGCCGGTGCCTGCGAGCTTGCGCCCGTTCACTTCAATATCATTAACCGGCCGGTAGGCGGCCTTAAGTCCTAATTTGTTCAACCCGTGCACCATAGCTTCACATAATAACCGGTACATACTCTCAATCTTCCGGGGAATACCGGGAGTTCTTTTACTGGCATACATTTCCCAGCCTACTTCAAGGGGACCCCAGTACAAACTGCCGCCGCCGGTAATCCTGCGGTTTATGTCAATCCCGTTCTGCCGGCAGTAGGGCACATTAACTTCCAAATATGTATTTTGATGCAGACCGACAAGGGCACAGGGCTTAAATTGCAGGAACCGTAAGGTATTGGGAATTTCTCCCCGGCTGTGCAGCTCTATAATCACTTTATCAAGCGCCATATGTTCGGCTGCCGTCCGTGGCGGCGAATCCAAAACCCGGAAGTTGGTATAGTTATATGGCTCACGCATTGTCTTTCAGTTCCCTGGCCAGCCAGACGCGCACGCCGGCCGCATCCATCAGTTCATGCAGTTCGGCGCTCCGGCTGAGTTCAATTTCAGCAAACCAGTTATGGAACGGATTATGACCAATCAGGGCCGGACTGGCCAGCACAGTTTCATTAATCCTGGTCACTCGTCCCGATACCGGCGCATACACCCTGCCTACCCACTTGCCGGCTTCCAGTGAGCCGCAGGCATTGCCGGCGGCCACCGCGGCGCCAACCGGCGGCAACGACAGATACAATATGTCGCCGGTTATCTCCAGACCGTAAGGCGTCAAACCAAACAGCACGGTATTGCCGGCGGCTTTTATCCATTGGTAGTGAGTGTCAAACAGCAGGTCGTCCGGAAAAATCCCTGTACTTACGCTCATCTGTTATCCTCCTTTCTGACCGTACGCTACTCGGCCACAGCCATCAGCAATAATTCGGCGACATCCATAACGGTTAGCGGCAATTTTTCTGCTCTGGCGGCCTTCTCCAGCATTTGTTCACATTGCTGGCAAGCCGACACCACGATGGCAGCGCCGGTTGCCGCTGCTTCCTGAATCCGCTTGCGGGCAATGGCGTCAGCCAGCTCCGGATCAGCCCCCTGCAGGTTCCCGCCGCCGCCACAGCAGGTGGACTCTTCGCCGGCCGTCGCCATTTCCAGCAGCTGCACGCCGGGAATGCTGTTGATAATAGCCCGCGGCGCGGTAATAACACCGCTGTTGCGCCCTAAATCACAGGGATCGTGATAGGTTACGGCAATGTTCAGTTCGCGGGGAGCCAATCGGCCGGCTGTAAGCAGTTCAGCCAGCAACTCGGTCGCATGCACCAGGCGAAAACCGAGGGGCTCGCCCACCAGCTCCGGGTAGACATGACGAAAGACATGGTAGCAGGAGGCGCAGCCGGTAACAAGTGTCTGGGCCCCCAGCTCCCGCACCTGAGCCACATTATGCCGGGCAAATTCAGCGATAGCTTCCGGTTGTCCGGCTGCTAACAGCGGAAAGCCGCAGCACCATTCTGCCGGCCCCAGCGTTGTGAAATTTGCCCCGGCTTTTTGCAGCAATTGCACTATAGCCACAGGCACCTGGGCCGCCCGGGGAAAAAACGAGGATACGCAGCCCACAAAATATACGATTGCCGCGCCCGGCTCCTGGTCAAGACTGGCAGGTATTTCTTCCAGTTCCTCGGCCCAGTCCAGTCGGGTTACATTGGCGAAACTGGAAATATTCTTTTTTTCTTGCAGATTTGCGACCATGGCCGTATAAGCGGCCGGCGCCTGGCCGGCGGCTACCACCTGGGCCCGGAGATCCTGCCATAATGCCTGCAGGTCAATTCTGGCGGCGCAAGCCTTAGTACATGCGCCGCACAGGGTGCATTGGGCAACGCGTTTGGCGTATTCCGGGCTCAGCTTGCCGCCGTTTCTGGCCAATAACTCGCGCGCCAGCGATACCTTCCCGCGCGGTGTGGCAGATTCCCAGCCTATTTCCCGGTAAACCGGACAGTCGCTCCGGCAATTGCCGCACCGGCCGCAGATAAGCGCTTCCTCCGTTAGATTCTTGTAAAAACTGCCTGCACTCATAGTTGTTTCCTCCCAACCCTGCCGCGGTATACCAGTGTTGTGGCCGCCAGCAAATCCATGCCTACGCTAAATAATGCCGGCTTCAGCAATAGCGGCGCTTCATACCGTTTGCCCGGATTCATAATCCCCTGGGGATCAAGCAGCCTTTTTCGCTCCCGCAGCGCACGCAATTCAGCCTGGCTGTAACAGCGCGCCAGATAAGGCGTGTTCCACAGCCCGATGCCATACGGTCTGCCGCCAAACCGCGCGCCCATGTCCTGCAGTTTTTTCACAAAGGCCAAGCCTTGCAAGTAGCCCACCGTATCCCGCTCATCAGCGTTAAACATGGTCATAACCATGGCCTGGCTCGGGGTAACAATATGGCCGTAGCTTTTCAGTCCCAGGAATTTTGCTTTCTCCAGGGCGGTCACTGACTCCAGATAGCCGGCAAGCCCGGCCACCGGCAGCCAAATTTCCGCCCCCAGCAGGGAAGGTCCTTCCCGTTTTAAAACAAGAGAAAAGAAGCGCTGCTGCCACTCCGCTTCGCCCTCTCCCGCCAAATCCTCGCCGTCTGTCAGTTTCAGGCAGCGGTGATAGGCCTGACAAGCCGCCTCGGCTTCCTGGTGTGTACCATCGGCATCAAAGGCAACGGTATAAACAGCAGCCGCCTGGGCACTGCCCAGACCCAGCCGGTGACGCAGGGCATTGCAGCCGGGATCGCTAAAATGCAAATTAAACGGTTTTTCCGGCAAAGCCGCTGCCGCTTCGATAAACTTTTGCATAGCTGCGGCATTGCCAAAGGCCGCCAAACCATGCCACTCGGCCTCCGGCTGAGGCCGGACCTTAAGCTCGACCTCGGTAATAACCCCTAGCGTGCCTTCCGAGGCCGCCAGCCAGTCAACCGGCGGCTGGCTTGTTTTCGTTAATTCCCGGCTACTGCCGTCAGGCAGCACCACCTGAGCCGCGATAACCTGCTCGCTAAGCGGACCGTATGCCAGGCTGCCCAGACCATAGCCCATCATCGCCAGCCAGCCGCCGACAGTGGCGCTCTGCGCACTGCTGGGATAAGAACACAACGCCAGCCGGCTGCGCTTAAGAACCTGCGCGAGTTTCCACCAGGTTATGCCGGCGCCAACCCGGACGGTATTATTGTCGCTGTCCACCGTTACCATGGCATCCAGGCCGTTGCTGTCGAGAATGATACCGCCGCGGGTGCATACGGTGTTGAAATAGACAGTAGACCCGCCCGCCCGTGTTGTAACCGGGATATTGTGCGCTGCCGCCAGACTGACGACAGCCGCGACTTCTTCGGTACTCCGGGGCCGCAGCACAATATCAGGCAAAGTAACGGCCAGCGGCTTAACCAAAAAATCCGGCACCGGCGCCAGATCGCGCTGATAAAAGCTGCGTTCAAACAGATCGGTTGTTGCGCGGTCGCCAAACATGTTTTGCAGTTTTTCTAAAGATTCCCCATCCATACCATGTACTCTCCTTCCCTAGCAAGGCAGGCGACAGTCACCGCTTACTCGTTCTTGGCATATTTGGCGTGTTCGGCGGTAAAGAATTTGTCGGCGTCGTCGCCATGCAGTAAGCCGGCCAGTCCTTCCGCCAGATTGTCCGGTTCCAGGACACAGATCCAGCCGGCCCCGTAGCAGTCGTTATTTAATAACTGGGGATTGGCCGGCAGCTCGCTATTGGCTGCCAACACCTTTCCCGTCATGGGGACCTGAATTTTCCCCGCCCATTTGCCGGACTGGATCGAACTGAGTGTCGCCCCGGCCGCCAGCGTTTTTCCGGCCCGGGGAATGCGGATAAAAGTAATTTCACCAGCCAGCTTTTGCATAAAATCAGTAATGCCAATCCGGATTGTGTTGCCTTCCACTTTTACCCAGGCATGATCCTGGGTGTAATATAAATCTTGCGGTATCTCATATTGCGCCATAACTACCCCTCCCAGCCTGTATTGATTTAGTACCCAATCGAGATTTCCTGACCAGCTATGTCCCCAGCAGCCAATTTGTTACCGGCGCTTTGACAAGCTGTCTCGCGCCGGTCTGATCGTCCACGAGCCATTCCGCCAGGGCAGCGCCGACATCCTCCTGCCGCCAGAACCGGCCGATCAGCCTGGCGCTTAAAGCAGCAAGCCCGAACTCCGCCAAACACTCAAGTCCCTGATATTCAAACCCGGCGATACGATTATCCGTCACAACCAGGACGCCATACCCGGCGCACGGGCTGCCCAGCCGGTTATCGCCTCCCCTCTGACCGGGCAGGGTGGTCTTAATGCATTGCGGAAAAGGATGCAGGCGGACATAGGTTCCTTCCCTGATTTTTATTTGCCGGACAGGAGTCCTTTTGCCGGGCAGGCTGAGAAACTCCGGGCTGGTTAAGCCCTGCGCCAGTTCGCGTACGCTGTGCTTAAGAGCCGGCGAATATTCGCCTGGCACTACATCCAGCCAGGCGGCAAAATGGGCAACCAACCGTTCCTCTACTGCACCGATATCCGGTTCATATCCCAGTTCCTCGGTCATGGTTGTCAGATACTGCGCTAACGACAGGCCTACCATTTCCCGGCAACGTCCTGCCGGGACATTGAAGACCCCGGCCATAACCTGCCGGTTAAAGGTCAGCAAAATATTGCCGGTATATACCGCATAGCCGTTAATATCGCCGGCGCCATTGCCGGATATCTTGCGGCCATTTACCACAATATCGGCCGGCGGCTTGATGGCCGCCCGGATGCCGAAATCAGCCAGCGTACGGACGGCAGGCTGTAAAAACCGGCCAAAGAATTGTTCGCGCCGCCCTGTTAACAGTGGGCTGCCGGCGCGCAGCACCAGTTGGAAAAACAACTGCCCCTCAGCCAAAAGCACCATGCCGCCGCCGATATCCCGCCGGATGAGCGGCAGGTTATTATGCCGGCAGTACGCCAGATTGACTTCCTGTTGTACATCGTCATGCAACCCCAAACATACGCACGGTGAAGCCGGACGACAAATAACAAGGCCTTCCTGTCCGGTATGGGCCAAAGCGTGATAGATAGCCTGAGTTTCATCCCAGGGTACAGCGCCAAGTCGGTACAGCTTCATGCCCGGCCGCCGCTCTGTCCGGGCGCCGCCGCTGCCAGCGGATTGTCTGCCAAACTGCTGAAGGTTACCTCAAATACAGCGGCAAACTGCTGCCTTAACCGGCCGGCAACCGCCGCCATCCCGGCGGCAACGCCAAGCTCACGCATGGATGTAACCGGCCTGTCAGTTAGTCCGCACGGATTGATGAAGGAAAAATAACTCATATCCGGATCAACATTTATGGCAAAACCGTGCATAGTGACCCACCCTCGCGCCCCGATACCGATTGCCGCAATCTTGCCGCGCTCGGTCCATACTCCGGTTAATCCCGGTTCCCGGCAGCCTGTTATGCGATAACCGGCCAAGGTTCGGATAATGACTTCTTCCAGCAGGTAGGCATAATAATGTAAATCCTGTTTGTAGCCCCTAAGGTCCAGAATGGGGTATCCCACCAGTTGGCCCGGGCCGTGATAGGTGATATCGCCGCCCCGGTCGACCTCTATGACTTCCAGTCCGGCGTTGGCTAAAACCGCATCGGCAACTTTTACATTGGCCCTTGTGCCGGACCGTCCCAGCGTAAAAACAGAAGGATGCTCAACCAGCATGAGCGTATCCGGACAATGGCCCTCCCGCCTGGCCGCTGCGATATCCTGCTGCAGCTGCCAGGCCTCGGCATAGGGAATGCAGCCTAATGTAAGCAGCCGGCAAATCTTGTTATTCATTTTGCTTTTGAAAACACATCATCACCGCTTTTACCCGCCAGTCCGGGGTGTGCATCAAACCGGACGGCACCGACGGCAGTCTGGGTGCCGGCCGCTTGCTTGACCAGCGCCACCCCTTCATGCCCAAAACCGCCGCACAATTCAATGGCGGCTGTTCCCTGGGCCACCAGCTCTTTGACCGCGGCCACAGCCGCCTGATAGTCGCTTACTCCCAGCGTGGTCAGTTCCACGGCCGGTGTGGCGATAACACTGCGATGTTCCGTACTGTTGGCTCCCGGAGCAACAAATATAAACGCTGCCTTAAGCATGGCTTTCTCCTCCCTAGCTCTTTAAATTTGAATCATTCAAACCTGCTGCAAGGCGGCAAAGGAATAATCTGCATGGTAAGAGCTGCGCACCATGGGGCCGGCGCTGACCTGACGGAATCCCATTTGCCGCGCGGATTCCGCCAGCAAGCTGAAAACCTCGGGCTGTACGTACCGGGCCACAGGTATGTGCGCCGGCGACGGGCGAAGGTATTGCCCCAGTGTCAGCATTTGGCAGCCGGCATTACAGAGGTCCCGCATTACAGCTATGACTTCCTTTATTTCTTCGCCCAGTCCCAGCATCAAGCCCGATTTAACCACCATGTCCGGCGCGGCCCGGCGTGTGCGGCTTAACACGGCCAGCGACCGGCTGTAAATGGCCTGCGGCCGGACATGGGAATACAGCCGCGGCACGGTTTCAACATTATGGTTCAGAATATCCGGTTTAGCCGCCAGTACAATACTGAGCGCCGCCTTACTCCCCTGAAAATCAGGAATCAGCACTTCCGTGCCGGCCTGGGGCAGCTCTGCCTTGACCGCTCTGACGGCGGCGGCAAACTGGCCGGCGCCGCCGTCGGCCAGGTCATCTCTGGTTACCGAAGTAATAACCACATGCCGCAAGCCAAGTTCTTTGGCGGTAGCGGCCAGCAAATGCGGCTCCTCCGGGTCGACAGCATCCGGCCGGCCGTGCTGCACGGCGCAAAAGCCGCAGTTCCGGGTGCAGTGGCTGCCCAGAATCATAAAAGTGCAGATTCGGCTGGCAAAGCATTCTCCAATATTAGGGCAGTCGGCGCTTTCGCACACCGAATGCAGCCGCCCCTGATCCAGCAGACTTTTCATCCGGGCAAGCGCCTGCTCGTCAGGCGCCGGCAGAGTCAGCCACGCCGGCCGGTCAGCATGGGCAGCAATGTGTTTTTTCATTATTCAAACGCGTCCAAAGCCTTCATAATAGTAGTCGACAAATAGGCCATAGCCGGTGACCCGCCAAACGCCACAGCCACGGCCGCCGCCTCCAGAATTTCTTCCCGGGTGGCGCCTTCAGCCAGTGCGTTTTTAACATGAATGTTCATGCAGTATTCGCAGCGAACAGCCAGGGCAATCCCCACGCCAATCAATTCTTTATATTTGCGCTCTAATTCGCCTTCAACATAGGCGGCCTGATCCATTTGCACAAACGCGGCCATCAGTTCCGGGCTTTCACTTTGCACCTGACCCAGACCGGCCTGTAATTCACTCATTAAATCCATGCTGTCTTCCGCCACTCTCAATCCCTGCCTTTTCCGATTAATTTTTAAAACCTGCTTATTGGATAAAAATCCGCTGCGGCTGTTCAATCAGTTTTATTAACGTCGCCAGAAATTCGGCGGCCGGTGCGCCGTCAATCAATCGGTGGTCAAACGCGAAGGACAGTCCCATAATAGGCCTGACGGCGATCTGGCCGGCTACGATTACCGGTTTTTCCACTGTCCGGCCAACACCTAAAATAGCTGCTTCCGGTGGATTAATGATAGGGGTAAAATATTCTACCGATCCATAGCCGCCGAGATTGGTAACCGTAAACGTGCCGCCGGTCATTTCTTCCGTCTCCAGTTTGTTTTTCCGGGCCCGTTTGGCAAAGTCCTTAATCTGTCGGCTGACCTCGGTCAGAGTTTTCCGGTCGGCGTTCTGCACGACCGGCACAACGAGACCATCGGGAATGGCGATGGCAACGCCGATATTGATGTCCTGCAGGACACGGATTTCATCGCCGCTAAGCGTCGAATTGATCCGGGGGTGGATTGCCAGCGCCCTGGCCACGGCTTTAACCAGCAAGTCGGTCACCGATACTTTTTCGCTGTCTTTGACATCGGCGTTGATGGTGGCGCGCAGCGACTGCAGGTTAGTCAGGTCTACGCCGACGTGGTGTGTGACCTTGGGTGCTGCCGCCCAGCTGCTGGCCATATTTTCACCAATGACCTGACGCATTCCCTCATAAGGAATACTTTCAATAACGGCCCGGTCATCGACGGCTGCGCCCCGGCCGGCAATGGCCTGTTCAATGTCTTCTCGCACAATGCGGCCTTCCGGCCCGGTACCGGCCAGTACGGTATAGTCGATGCCATTGGCTTCGGCCAAGGCGCGGGCAGCCGGGGAAATTTTAACCCTGCCCCCCGGCTGCTGGGCCGCAGCCGCCTTAGCAACCACCCTGGGTTCCGCCTGCTTAGCCGCCGGCGCTGTCTTGACGGCCGCCGCCCGCTTGAGCAATTCGCCGATATCCTCCCCGGCGCTGCCGATAACGCCCAGGAGACCGCCCACCGGCAGTTTGGCCTTCTTGCCGGCCACAATTTTAAGCAAAACCCCGTCAGCCGGAGCGTCAATCTTATTGGCAATTTTGTCGGTCATAACCTCCAGCAGGGCTTCGCCGTGTTTAACGGTTTCCCCCTCACTTTTCAGCCATTTACCGACAGTACCCTCTTTCATCGACAAGCCTAGCTTAGGCATGTTAACTTCTGTCGCCATTACTGCTCCTCCTTACTTCCTGTTTGCATTATCTGCTGAATGCCGTAGCCCCCGGCAACCGCCAGCCGGAGCGCCACAGCGGCGTCAATAACCTGGGGACCGTCAAAGGTTAATTTGATTTGCACTTTTTCATTTTCCCGCACCTGGACTTCCCGCTCGCCATCCAGGGCGATGATGCAGGGCGCAGGTACGTCCACAACCTCCGCCAGGCCGATATACCGGTAATTTTGTACCGCTACAGGTTCAATCAGGCCGGGGGCAATCGGCGCCCGTACCTTGATGCTGCCGCCGGCGCCGACCACAATGTCCAAACCTCTGGCTTCGGCCGGCAGCACCGGCGCCAGCTGGCCGGCAATAGCCGATATGCCAATGTTATGCGGTTCTCCTCTGGTTACCACGATCCGCCTGATCTGGCCGGTCTCCCAGACTGCCCGCGAGCCAATGAAGGCGTCTTGCAGAACAACAGCGTCCACAAGAGCAATATCCACCGGCTGACCGTCCTTAAGGATGACTAACTTTTTGCTGGGAATTACGGCCGGCGCGCCGGCCACCAGCCCCCTGGCCACAACGGCGGCGGCCAGACCGGCAATCGTGCCTTCGATCCAGGTCGGAAATACATTATTGGTGCCTGTGGAAATCGGCAGAACAGGTACATGCCGGCAGCCTTTGGCCACCATCCGGTTGGTGCCGTCCCCGCCGAGCGTAATGATACAGCCAACGCCGGCCGCGACCATGGATTCGGCCGCAAAGAAGCTGTCAATCTGGGTTCCGGTCAGGCACAGTTCGGCAGTTTCTACGGTAATATCCGGCCGGTGGCGGCTGCAGATACTTTCCATCGCCCCGGCAACAATGCCATAGTACTCAGGCATATAGGTGATTCTTTTAATGCCGCCGACTGCCAGGCTTAAAATCAGGCGCCGGACAATATTTACTTTTTCAAGATTATCAACTACTGTTCCGTACGCTACAAGCCGGCGAATATCTTTACCGGAGGCCGGATTGGCGACTATGCCGACATGCCCCACCTTCCTCACCACCTGTCCAAGCTTTACAAGAGACTCTTTACTGCGGCAATAATTTTTTCTTCACTGGGAATAACCGAGTTCTCCAGCACCGGGCTGAAGGGAATTGGTGTAAAAGGCATTGCCACCCGTTTAATCGGGCCGTCCAGAAGGTCCATTCCCTCTTCCGCGACAATGGCGGCGATTTCCCCACCGAATCCGCCGGTTTTAACGGCTTCGTGCACAATAACCAGCCGGCCGGTTTTGCCAACCGATTGGAGGATGCTCTCGGTATCAAGCGGCACAAGGGTGCGCGGATCAAGCACCTCGGCCTGAATCCCTTCCTCCGCCAGGGCTTCCGCGGCGGCCAAGGCTTTATGGACCATCCAGGACCAGGCTATTATCGTAACATCAGAACCTTCCTTCTTGATATCGGCCTTGCCCAGCGGAACAACATAATCGCCGGCCGGCACGTCGCCTTTCACGCCCAGGAGCTGCTTGTGCTCAATATACATAACCGGGTTGTCATCCCGCACGGCAGCCGCCATTAAGCCCTTGGCATCAGCCGGGGTGGAAGGCATAACTGTTTTTATACCGGGAATATGGGTAAACCAGGCCTCCATACTTTGCGAGTGCTGGGCAGCCGCTCCCATTCCCGCCCCGCAGGGCGTACGGAGCACCAGGGGAATTTTGGCTTTGCCGCCGAACATGTAGTGCATTTTGGCGGCCTGGTTGAATAATTCGTCCATGCAAACGCCCATAAAATA
>JAEZQV010000445.1 GCA_023441125.1 Bacillota bacterium | reverse complement strand
ACCGCCTACGGGGTAATGACCGCCCTGTTTCACCGCGCGCGGACCGGTGAAGGGCAAAAGGTGGATGTGGGTATGCTGGATTGCCAGCTGGCTATCCTGGAAAATGCCATCGCCCGCTATGTTACTTCCGGCGTTGTTCCCGGGCCGCTCGGCAACCGTCACCCTTCCATTACGCCGTTTTCTTCCTATACCGCCGAGGATGGCTATATTATTGTCGGCGCGGGCAATGACCGGCTGTGGGAGCGCTTATGCAACATTTTAGAGCGTCCGGACCTGATAAAAGACGCCCGTTTTGACTCCAATGCCACTCGCACGGCGAACGCCAAAGAACTGGGGAAAATTCTGGACGAAATTTTTAAAACCAAGCCCATTCATGTCTGGCTGGAGATTCTGGAAGCAGCCGGCTTGCCCTGCGCGCCGATTAATACCATCGACAAAATTGTCAACGACCCGCATATTGCGGCGCGTGATATGATTGTGGAAGTGGAACACCCGGTAGCGGGCAGCCTCAAGATGCCGGGCGTGCCGGTCAAGCTGTCGGCCACACCCGGGGCGGTTGAACGGCATGCCCCGCTGTTAGGCCAGCATACCGGCGAGATTTTGCAGGAAATCCTGGGGTGGGATCAGGCCAAAGTGGCGGCCTTTTTCCGGGAGTAACCGAACCGAGTGCGAAGCAGCAAGCAGCCCGGGAACAACATCCCGGGCTGCTTGTATTACTTGACTATCGGTACGGTCAGGCTCCCCTGGGGCATGAGGATAACGCGCGGCGCAGCGCCTAGTTTGGCAAAAGCCACGGTCAGGGCTTCTTCCATACTGGCCGCCGGGGTAAACAGCAGCGTCCGGGCCAGTTCGTCGTCCAGGCGGGATACCAGAATAAACTGGGCTTTTTTCATAAGCCGGGTAACAGCATACGCTTTGTGGCCGCCGATGACAAAATCCTGGCGGATTTTTGCCTCGATCGCTGCGGGCGTTTTGTATGTCCGCATCCATTGTTCATAAGTCTCCGAGCCTGTGCCCTCGCTACATTCTCCCAGGAGAATGATGACACCGCCTTCTCTGACGGCCTGCACCGCATTGTCCATTGTCTTCTGCAACTGGTACACATTGATGTCTTTAGGGTAACCGCCGCAGGAGGCAATGACCAGGTCGGCCGGTTCCGCCAGTTCGGTGCCGTAGACGCTGGCTACGAACTCGCAGCCCCGGCGGTGAGCCGTAATATAATCACCGGCAAAAATTTGCAGGAATTCCTTTTTTTCATTTAACACCACATTTAACAGGAACGACGGACGGCACATTTCCGTGCCTTCAATCTGATCCTCATAGACCGGATTGCCGTCAAGCCGGCCTAACTGGGCCCCTTCTTCCAGCATCAGGGCGTGATTGCGGCGGATGGTTTCATAGGCGGCGACGCCGGGAAAGAGCGCCTTACGGCCGCCGCCATAGCCGGCAAAAAAGTGATGCACGATGCTGCCTGTACAGATAATATGATCGGCTGCGACCACCCGCTTATGAAAATAGATGTCATTGCCGCGGGCGGTGGTGCCCACTTTGACAAACTGCGCGTCATCCCTGGCCGTACTGTTATACATGCGGACCCGTTGCGCGGTTGTTTCGCCCACCTGTTCAACCATCTCGGCCTGTGACATGTCATGGTGAGTGCCGAGAGCAAACATAATAAAAATGTCCTGGTCGGGGATGCCGGCGGAGTTCAGTTCATCCAGCAGAACCGGCAGGAAAATATGGCTGTTGGCCACCCGGGTAGGGTCATTGACAAGGATGGCAACACTTTGGCCGGGCATTACGATCCGCTTAAGCGGTTTGGCATCAATCGGATTTCTTAAGGCATCCCGGATTGCCGCCGGCGGGTCAACCAGCGGCGGCTGCTCCTTGAGCGTAAGCGTTGCGGCGACCAGCGCCGGATCAAGGGCAAAAGCAACAGCACTTTTGCCATATTTAAATGTATACTGCGTGGGCATTTTTTTACCTCACTTTCCCAGGCTATTTCTATAGTATTGCTTCGCGGGAAAGGCGGAGCTTTCCTGCTGCCGGCGCAACCGGGAGCAGGGTGGTTCCGAATGGGCAGCAACAATAAAAGTCGAAAGTTTCTGATAAGAATTACTTGAAAATATACTATCCTTATGTTATTATCTAAGTAAGCACCATCCTTATAGCGCCGTAGATCAGACCAGTCTGCAGTAGGTAGGAAACCTTCCCGTTTTCCGTTTGTTGCAAATAGGTTAGTTATCTGGCAGGATAGTGTTTTTTGCTTTACCTGAAAGTCAGTAGGTTCACATTCTCCGTATTGTATGAAAAACGTCTCGTTCCCGTTTCGCAAGCAAGTTGTATAAGGTTAACGTGTATCGTGTACAGTGACTGCTATAGGGGTGGGTGCTCTGGATAAGGGGGGAGGGAGAATTACCCTTCCCCCCTTTAAATTAGTAAATCCTGGTGCGCTGACTTTGGTTATATTGTCTGCAGATAAAGGACTTGACTTAGCATAATACTTTTGTTACTATCTAATTAATTGAACAGGCCGAGTTCCTATTGGAAGCGGAGGACCCACTTTTGGGGTTAATTCTGTTGTTAAGACAGAAGGGATGTTGTAATCTCTTGCCATCCTACCCGTCAGCTAACTTCGTAGGCTAAAGCAAGAGGTCGCAAGACCTTTTCAGGGTCTTTTTTTATTGCACAAAATAATAAAATTATCCAGAGCAAGGAAATCTTCTCTCACAGATTGGGTAAGATTTCATTGCCAGGGTTACGAAGTGACGTCTGGTTGACAAGGCACAGGGGCTGCCAGCCCGGGTGTGAAGTAGGCCGGTACGAAAGCTAAAGGTTTGACATTGGCAAACCTTTGGTTTTCTGTACCGGTTTTTTATTTTGTGTGCTTCGTAAGCCTGATATGCCGGAGGAGGTATAGATCGAAAGCCTATCAACAAAATACTAGGATTATCTGTTTGCCAGTAAAAAGACGGCTAAGTTTTAGGAGATCATGTTGGAGGAATGATTACGGTGATGAGAGAATTAAGGCGGTTTTTGATCGGTAAGCCGCTGCATAACATGGAATTGGCGCACGAGAAACTGCCCAAATGGAAAGCGCTTTCCATATTTTCGTCTGACGCTTTGTCTTCAGTCGCTTATGGCCCGGAACAAATCATGCTCGTTTTGGCGGCCGGACAGGTTTTGGCGTATGGCTACATCGGACCGACTGCGCTGTCGATTCTCATTCTGCTGGGAATTGTAGCCCTGTCGTATGTTCAGGTAGCGAAAGCCAATCCGGGCGGGGGCGGCGCCTATGCCGTTGCCCAGAAAAACCTGGGAGAATTGCCGGCCCTGATTGCCGCCGCCTCTGTGTTTGCCGATTATGTACTGACTGCCGCGGTTAGTGTTTCAGCGGGAACCGCCGCCATAGTATCGGCCTTTCCGGCGCTGATTGGCAAAGAGGTGACCATTGATATCGGGATTTTGTTCGGCATTCTGATGCTGATCAATTTGCGGGGAGTGCGGGAATCCTCCAATGCCTTTGTTTATCCAACCTATGCCTTCTTATTAGGAATCTTTTGTTTATTGTTAACAGGCATCTATCAGGCTTTCACGCAGACCGCCCCTATTCTGCCGGCGGAGTCGCTGGCCAGGCAGCAACTGGACTGGGGCATGCTGTTCCTCATCCTCAGGGCGTTTGCCAACGGCTGCAGCTCCATGACCGGGATTGAGGCTATCGCCGACAGTGTGCCGATGTTTAAAAGTCCGGAGGCGCGCAATGCCGCAACGACAACCTATTTGATGGCCGGTATCCTCGGCTGCATGTTTATCGGCATAGCCTTTCTGATCCTCAGCCATCATGTTTTGCCGATTGAAAATGTGACTGCGCTGTCACAACTGGCAGAAGCGATCTTTGGCCGCACACCCTTATACTTTTATATTCAGGTCGCCACTATGCTGGTATTATACTTGGCCGCCAATACCGCCTACAATGGTCTGCCCATCCTACTGTCGATCGTGGCCAGGGACGGCTACATGCCGCGTTATCTGGCGGTCAGAGGAGAACGGCTTACCTATTCAAACGGTATCATTTTATTAACAGTGGCCGCCGCTTTTCTCATTATCGGCTATCATGGCAATACCGACCATCTCATCTCGCTGTATGCCATTGGTGTATTTGTCTCTTTTACTATCGCCCAAGCCGGGATGATTGTGCACTGGCGGCGGGAAAGGCCCAAAGGCTGGCAGATGCGGGTGCTGGTTAACGGGTTGGGAGCCTGTGTCACCGGGCTGGTGGTAGTAATTATTACCGTTACCAAGTTTTCTCACGGGGCCTGGATCATTTTAGTGTTTATCCCGGCGATGATCTTTATTTTTAAACAGATAAAAGCGCACTACAATGATATGGCCGAGCAGCTGCATTTGCCCCTGCAGGAATTTGCCTGCAATAAGCCGGCTGTTTCCCGGCGGAAAAATACCGTGATTGTGCCGGTGTCCAGTCCGACCCGGGTGGTCTTTGAGACGATCGAGTACGCCAAAACAATCGGCGACGATCTGATTGCACTGCATGTTGCCAGTGATGACGAATCGGCGGCGCGGGTGGCCGCGAAATGGCAGTGCTGGAATCCCGGGGTTGAATTGGTTACCATTCAGTCTCCCTATCGTTTAGTCATGCAGCCGCTGCTTAACTATATAGAAGAAATGGAAGAGAAAAAGGCGCCGGAAGACTATATTACGGTAATTATCCCGGAATTTGAGACCAAACGGTGGTGGCACCGCTTGCTGCATAACCAGACAGGCTGGATTCTGCGGACGGTGCTCATTCTAAAAGATAATGTCATTGTAACGACAATACCCTATCATCTGCAAAAATAAATACGGAATGGATTGTACCGGCCGGCAGGGACACGGTAAAACTGGCTTAAACTACTTGTAAGTTGGGAAACCCGGCATTATAATTATGGTATTACTAGTTTTAGGTTCCGGCGTACAGGCAGGGGGTTACCTGACCGGCAGGCAACAATGCTAATGATGAGCAGACACGAGGATGTTTTTTCGTGTCTGCTTTTAGCTATTGCCGGGTTGGCCCCGGCATGGTGGCGAGACCGGAAAGCGTTACAATACAGGCATTAATAGGAGGTTTGACAAATGCACATATTATTTTGGGATATAGACGGAACTCTGATCAGAACATCCAAGGCCGGTCTGTTTGCTTTTGCCCAGGCGGCAGAAGAGCTTTGGGGGCGGGCGGTTGATTTCGCCAATATTACGGCCGCCGGCATGACCGATAACTATATCGGCAGGCAAATCATCCAAGCTCTCCTGGGGCGGGAGGCTCAGCCGGCTGAGATTGAAGCGCTCTGCCGCCGTTATGAAAGTTTGCTGCCGGCACAGCTGGCCGCCAGAGAAGGCCTGGTTTTGCCGGAGGTCCGGAATATATTGGCCTATCTCAGCACAAGAGCTGACTGCCGGCTGCTGTTATTAACCGGCAACAGCCGGCGGGGCGCAGAAGTGAAGTTAACGCATTTTGAGCTGGCGGTATATTTTGACTTTGACCGCAGTGCGTTTGCCGGCAATTATGAGAAACGGGTGGATATAGCGCGGCACGCTTTGACAACTGTCGGGTTAAACTGGGGGGACCCCCGGCAGCATAAAATTTATGTGATCGGCGATACACCCCATGATATTGAATGCGGCAAGGCGATTGGCGCCTATACTATTGGCGTGGCGACCGGCACCTATTCTGTGGAAAAACTGAAAGGCTGCCTGCCCTGGTGGGAGACCGAGACGCTGCCTGCGCCGGCGGTTTTTCTCGATAAAATAACAGCCGCAAGGATGTAACCTCGCGGCTGGTTAAAGTGCGGTATATAGGACCGATAGTCGTCTCAGGCATTATATTTATGGATATCAGCGAGGGTGGCTCCGGGAGCCCGATACCGTCTGAAGTATTTTGTATGGGACAGGGCTGTCAGCATGGCCGCTACCCGTTTTAGACGCAGTACCAGGTGCAGCAGCCAGCACATGGCCGCTACGCTTACCAACGTGTATAGATACTGAACTGCGAAGTTAACAATCGCCGACAGCTCTGTCATGAACAGAGCGCCGAGTTTAGCCGCCAGCCAGGCGGCTACCGGCAGCGACAGCACATAGGCAAACAGCAGGACGGTCAGCGGACTGACCTCGGTGGCTTGCTGCGGACAATAATTCATGCAGGCCATACAGCTGTCACAGGCGTAGCTCCAGCGCGGCTTGTGCCCGCTTAAGCTGACTGCCTGCCTGGGACAAATTCGCCGGCATAAGCCGCAGCCGTTACACTGGTCGGAGGCGAAAAACAGTTTGGCCAGAACAAGCTGGGCCAGAATCAAATACATGAGCGAGATCCGGGCTAACCCAAGGCCGATAAGCAGCGGGATGAAGCCGTTATAACAGGCTTGGCCCGCGGCAATCCTGGCGGCGATCCGCTGAACCGTGGTTCCCGCTTTGCCTATAATAGCCTGTACGTTCTCCTGATTTAAGCCCCAATGTACCGCTGTCCAGTTCGCAGGCATATCTACGGCCGAAACGCCTTTGACTTTATAGCCGCGCAGCCACAGCAGCAAGGCGATAAGATAGCCTGCCGTCCCCTCCATGCCCGGCAGGGATACTTTCAGCAGTCTCGTGCCGGCCCGGGTTGGCAGTAATACAACATGGGTACCGTTGCCCGGCGGCAGTCTAAATACTTGTTTTATCATCAGCCAGGGAGCCGTAAAGCCATGGGTAGGGTAACTGAATACTAAGAGATCGGCATCGCCGGCAGTAATGCCTGGCCGGTGCTCGCTGATTTGATAAAGTGTTGTCCGGGCGTCGGCAAAAGCGGCCAGGAACCATTTGGCCACCAGGTAGGAGTTGCCGGTTCCCGTCATGAAAAACGCAGTAATTTTATTGTACAGGGCTCTCACCTCGCTATTATTATATCCTACGGCGTGGGACGGGAAAATAAAAAAACGAGAGTAGAGTTACCCTCGTTTTCGTTCTATTTACTATATGTGTTGATATAGTTTAAGCCGAGTTGCTCGTATTTTTCCAGATGGCTGATTAATGCTACGCTCTGGTCCATACTGAGATTATCCGTGCAGGCAATACCGATGGCATCTTTGATGATTGCGTTAATCTCAAAGCGGCCATACCCGAAACGGGTTAACCGGTTTGTCAGATGTTGGATACGATAGCTCATATTTTTTTCCTCCCTAATCTAAATCTTATAATTGGTAATTTGGTACGTAAAATAACGTCCACAGCCGCAACTACCAGAGATATTACCAGTTACACATTAGACTAAAGAGAATTTGGACAGAATTTACTTATGCTAATGGGTTGCTACTTTTAAGAATCGCTTGGTAAATAACTATATTAGTATACAGCTGTTTCGTTTAAATGTCAATATTTTTATATATACAAAAACTTACCCCGGCTGTTTGCGAAAAAAACATGATTGACTGAATTTTCCATACAAAGTATAATCGCATTGATGAGTGGACAAACAGCAGCAAAAATTTCATGGAGGGATAGCATGCGAATATTGGCGCTCTTAGGTAGTCCGAAAGCAAATGGCACAAACAGTCTGGCCATCGAAGAAGCAGTGCGGGGAGCGGCGGCGTCCGGGCCTGTTACGGTCGAAAAATTATGGTTGCATAAATTGAAAATTGCTCCCTGTCAGGCATGCGACAGCTGCCTTAGTACCGGCCGCTGCTGTTTAAAAGACGATATGGGAATTATATATGAAAATATCTTGTCGCTGGATGCTTTCATTTTAGCCGCTCCCATCTACTTTAGCGGCATGAGCGCCCAGGCAAAACTGGTAATTGATCGTTGCCAGCCTTTCTGGGCTGCTAAGTATATCCTGAAAAAGGATATGTTTGCCGGCCGGCGGCGTCCGGGCTTATTTATCGTGACCGGCGGACAGCCGGCTTATGAAGGTCAGTTTAGCGGTTCACTCCATGTCGTCAATTTGTTTTATAAAATGATTGGCGTGAAAAGTATTGGCAACATACTATTGCCGGATTTGGATGCACAGCCACTGCCGCAACGGTCTGACGACCTGGCGCAGCTTTTTGCGTATGGCCAAAGTTTAAGGGACAATTTAGGTTAGTTCAGCCCGATGCCAATTTCAAGCGGGAGTTCATCAATCAGCATTTCAATGCCGATGAAATTACTGTTACAGAGTTTTAGTTTGGCAGTATTTTGCGATAATGCCGGCGGGACTAAGCCCACGGTCACTCCAACCTTGGTAAGGGAATTAGCGGCATTGGCTGTCACCATATTTACCATCTCGCACAGTGCGCTTTGCGCGATGGGGTCTAAGCTGCTTACCGGCATTCCCATCATCATTACCGAGGAAAGGCGCCTGGCAGACTCTTCCGACATAGTGAAGGCTATATTTCCTGAAACCTGATTGGTTAGTTGCACATTTATAATTACACCCTGACTGTCGATAAATTGATCTCTTGAAAAAAGTTTGCCGCGCACTATCGTTTTAAATCCCAACTGGGGCAATACATTCGATAAGGCTGCAATGAACGGATTAACAAAGCGGGCGTCCACAGGCAATTCCTCCTTGAGCGGTCACAATCCCGGCAAAAATAGTACCTATCTTATTCTTCGTCGTAAAAGGAAATTAGGGTTATCAGCCAATGGTTCTAATTTCATAGGCTTTTAGTCCTGAAAATGAATAATAATACAGGCAGCTTACTAACCACAATATACAGAAAGGATTTTTATGGCCTACAAACTAGTTTGTGTTGATGTCGACGGAACCTTGCTAAGCAGTAAGCATGCCATTACCCGGCGGACTAAAGACGTATTGCTGGCAGCCCATAAACGGGGCGTTCATATTGTCGTAAGCACCGGCAGGATGTATACTGATGCCGAATACTATTCCAACCTTATTGGGGTAAAATCACCGGTTATCGCCTCAAACGGAGCTTTCATTAAAGAAAAGCACAATGACAAGGTGATCTTTAAGGATGTGCTGGGGGAAAGTCTGGCCTTAGACTTATTGCAATTGTTTCGCAAACACAGCATAAAGCCATATTTCTGTACCCCAGACAAGTTTTACTATGGAAATATCATGTTCAAGCTTTTTTATATAGGCAGCAAGCTTCTGGGCACAAGAAGCAATAACATTGATATGGAGTATGTCTTTTCCTGGCAGCGCTGGCAACAGGTATTGAACCGGGAAAAGGAAAACATCGTAAAATGCGAGATCATCTATCGAGACAGCGCATTGATCGCCGGCTTAAAACAGGAGCTGCAGCATATGCCGCAGCTGGAAATTGTTGATTCCTCCAAATATAATATTGAGATTACCCGCCAGGGAGTTTCCAAGGGAAAGGCAGTGGCCGTACTGGCTGCGCATTATGGCCTGCAGCAAGAAGAGATCATCACGATCGGCGACAGCGAAAATGATGTGTCCATGCTTGAATATGCGGGTCTGGGCATTGCCAAGGGCAAAGCCCCGGACCGGGTAAAACGGAAAGCCGGCTATGTAACAGGTTCGAATGATGAAGATGGGGTGGCCCAGGCCATCAGCAAGTTCATCCTGGAGGTGTAACCGGCTGAGACAGTAAGGCTGCAGGTGGAGCTATACTTGCTGATAATGTGAAAAGGCCTTGGACCTGTTGTTCTGTGAGACAACGAGTCCAAGGCCTTTTGCTATTTATGGAAGCGGTGCTACTTGTTCAGACGGTGAGCAGCATGGAATGTGGGGCCAACGTAGGAATTAAGCGGAAAGCCGGCCTGAATGGCGGCAGAGATAAATTCCTTGGCCTGCTTGACGGCTGCCGGCACAGACAAGCCCTTGGCCAGGCCGGCCGTGATGGCGGCGCCGTACGTGCAGCCGGCGCCATGGGTGTAGGTGGTATTAAACTTAGGCGAGCGCAAGACAGTGAATTCCTGACCGTCGTATAATAAATCGATGGCTTCGTCGGTCTCCAGCTTGGCGCCGCCTTTTATCAGGACATTTTTGGGCCCCAGCTTGTAAATCTCAACCGCCGCCGCCTTCATGTCCTCAAGCGAACGGATGGAGCGGATGCCGCTTAACTGGGTGGCTTCGAAAACATTGGGCGTGATAATGGTGGCGCGGGGCGCCAGTATTTCCCGGATACCGGCCGTGGATTCCGGATGAAGAACTTCATCGGTGCCTTTGCAGGCCATAACCGGGTCAATTACTACATTTTTAACGGCATATTGGTCAATCTTTCTGGCCACCAGTGAGATCACTTCGGTAGTTGCCAGCATACCGGTCTTTAATGCATCTACACCAATGCCGCCCAATACCGTCTCCAGCTGGGCTTCCAGTGCTTCGAGCGGCAGGGGATAGATATCGTGGGACCAATTGTTGTGCGGATTTTGGGCAACAATGACGGTAATGGCCGTCATGCCATAAACGCCCAGTTCCTGGAATGTTTTTAAGTCGGCTTGCAAGCCTGCGCCGCCGCTGGTATCCGAGCCTGCTACGGCCAGTGCCTTAAATATCGTCATGTATATTTCCTCCCTGGTTCTAAAGTGGTCTAGTCTTAAGATATAAGCTGGCGGTAAAAGAAAATAGTATGTAAAGGCTATGGCCTTTTACCATGCATACGTGTATTATAAAATATAAATGATCTCTTTAAAATATACAGAATTGATAAATTTGATAGGGACAGTTTGGAGAGGATAGTATGGACTTAATTATGCTTGCTACCCAAAGCCGGGAACCGCTCTATATGCAGCTCTATATGCACTTTAAGCAGGAAATCGAGCAGAAACGGCTTAACGAAGGCGATAAACTGCCATCCATCCGCAGCTTGTCAGCCGGTCTCTCTGTCAGCAAAATAACCGTGGAAAAAGCCTACCAGCAGCTCATGAGCGAAGGGTATATCCAAAATTGCAACCGTTCCAGATATCTGGTGTGTAAGTTTGACGGTATGGCTGTAAAAAGAACCACAGTGCCTAATCCAGACTATAGCAGTGAAAATCCGCCGCCGGGCAGGACCAAAGTTTTTTATGATTTTGCCAGCGGGGAAATGGATGTGGGCGGATTTGACTTTTCACTATGGAAAAAGTATATAAATAAAGCTTTGGCCAGCAAAGAACGTCTTGCCGGTTATGGGCATGTACAGGGCGAACAGGAACTGCGCCGGGAGCTTGCGAAATATATCCGCAGTTCCCGGGGGGTTAATGCCCACCCTGAGCAAATTGTCATCGGCCCTGGTGTGCAAAGTTTGCTTACGACATTATGCAGTTTGTTGAGAACTGAGTTCAGCAGCATTGCGTTTGAAGATCCGGGTTTCAAACAGGGCCGCCGGGTATTTGCCGATAATTCATTTGCCATAAACGCTATTCCCATGGCCAAAGACGGTATTAATATCGACCGGTTGATTGACAGCGGCGCCCGGCTTGTTTATCTAAGCCCGTCCCATCAGTTTCCCACCGGCTATATAATGCCGGTGGGCAAGAGGACCCAGTTGCTGAACTGGGCGGAAAGTGTGCAAGGCACTATTATTGAAGATGATTATGACAGTGAATTCCGCTACTTCGGCCGGCCGATTCCCGCGCTTAAAGGCCTTGGCAACGGTGAGGCCGTGGTCTACCTTGGTTCGTTATCCAAGATCATACCGCCGTCAATACGCATCAGTTATATGGTGCTGCCGGAAAAACTGCTGGCTGATTTCCGGCAAAACGCGGCCTTGTATAATCAGGCTGCCTCAACGCTGGAGCAGCTTGCCCTGGCTCAGTTTATGGCCGACGGCTGTCTGGAGCGTCAAATCCGCCGGCTGCGCAAATTGTATTACGGCAAAAAAATACTGCTTTTCGAAGCAGTTGAAAAAATCCTGGGAGACCATGTGGAGATTGCGGCAACCGAATCGGGGGTTCATGCCGTTCTTACCGTCAGGGCGGAAGCCGATGCCGAGCAACTGGTGGAACAGGCCTTGGCCAAGGGCTGCCGGGTGGCGGCGGTGCGAGATTATTACTTTCAGGATATAACGGAAAACACATCCCGCATTATTCTCTATTTTTCCAAAATTCCTGCCCATGATATCGAAACCGGGATAACTTTGCTCAGGGACGCGTGGTTTGGCAATAGGGCCGCAGCGGTCTTCTGACTGTGTTATAATTATGCCTAGAGGTGCCCATATGAATAAAATAAGTTGCAGCAACAGACCTGTAATGCACGAGGATAAGACCTGCTTAGCAGAAGCAAGCGCCGTGGGGGTGGAATATGAGCAAAACCACCGGGCCACTTTTGCGTTGTTATTTATGGTTGTCACGCTCTGGGGCATTAATGTGGTAATGCTAAAATATCTGACGGCATTCTTCCCGCCCCTGGCGCTGGCGCCGATCCGGATTTTTCTTGCCACCTGTTTACTGGTGCCGGCGGTCATAGCCCGCTATGGCTTCGAGAAGCCACCCCGTGACGTATGGTTTCCCATGCTGGGCGTGGCTTTTTTTGGTATCTTTGTCCATCATATTACCTTATCCTGGGGCGTGGCGGCGACCAGTGGCACGCATGCGGCGCTCATTCTCGGCTTAAATCCCCTGTTTACCACTATTTTGGCCAGCCGGCTGGCAGCCGAGCCGCTAACCTGGTTCAAAGGTTCTGGCGTTGTATTGGGGTTTGGCGGTGTGTTGCTGGTTGTGGCTGGTCAAGTCCAGGGAGCGGCCACTCCTGCCGGTGATTTTGTCATGTTTGTCGCGACCATCGCCGCCGTTATCGGTTATATATTTGTCAAAAAAAGCACGGTCACAGTCGCGCCTTTGGTAGTGACCGCCTATACCCACGCGCTTGCCTCTGCTGGCCTGCTGGTATTTGGTTTCCTGGCGAACCCGGTATGGAGTTATGACGGCGCCTGGGATGTATGGCCGCTTGGTATCCTGCTATTTTCCAGCCTGGTCAACACCGCCCTGGGCGCATGGTGGTGGAATACAGGCATCCAACGGATTGGGGCCTCCAAGGCGTCCCTGTTTCAAAATGTCATTCCCGTTACCGGGGTTTTTGCGTCGGCGCTCTTTTTGGGCGAACAACTGCAGTGGATGCATTTGCTGGCGTTAGTTCTCGTAATTCTGGGGGTTAGCCTGGGTGCCGGGGCCATTGGCTGTAAGCGGCGTCAAAGTCGCTAGATGATAGAGTAAGGAGTGGGTCATTTTGTTTGGCATCGTTCATTATGAAATGTTTCTTATCGCCGGCATTATTCTCAATATCACGCCCGGCGCAGATACCATCTATATTTTGAGCCGCAGTATTGCCCAGGGGCGGACAGCGGGGATTTATTCCGTTCTGGGGATTATTTCCGGCTGTGCTGTTCATACCCTGCTGGCAGCGCTTGGTCTATCCGTCATTCTGGCTCAATCGGCCATGGCTTTTATGATGGTTAAAATGGTTGGGGCGCTGTATCTTGGTTATCTGGGTATTACCACACTGGTTTCTAAAAGCAGTACACTGATTTCACTCAGTGAGAATGTGATGTCCCCCGGAAAAATTTATCTGCAGGGACTGCTCACCAATGTGCTTAACCCGAAAGTAGCGCTTTTCTTTTTGTCGTTTCTGCCGCAGTTTATTGATCCTCACAATAGCTACGGGATTGTACCGTTTGTGATTTTAGGCATTACGTTTTTAACGACCGGCACTCTTTGGTGCTGCGGGCTGGTTGTTTTTTCTTCCCGGGTGACGGAATTTCTCCGCCACAATGACAAGGCTTCCCAGTGGATGAATAAAATTTGCGGCGGTATTTACCTGCTGCTGGGAATAAAATTGCTGAGTGTTGAACGTTAGTACTACCAGGCTTCAGGGATTAAAATCAACACAGAGGATATACGTGTTTTTCGCGGCATCTCTAAAAACCCTGGAATAAGTGACGCAGAGTTGGCCGTTGGCCATGGACATATAAGGTTCGGACACATACTCATCCATACCGGCCTGAATCGCCAGGCAATAGTCTTTCAGCGACTGGTCGGTTCCTCTTTGATCGCTTTGATACAGCACGGCAGTATACTCGCTGGCAGGGGCGGACAAACCAACGGTAGCCGTAATCTGGATGCCGGCCATATTTAGAACATACAAATACTGTATTTGGCGTTGCTCGCTGACTAACCCGGATAGCCTTAGATCAAACTGACTGGCTGTTGTTTGACTCAGTTCCTGCACAAGATACTGCAATGTTTGGTAGCATTCCCGTCGTTTACGGCAGCTGGCTTCAATTTCAGCAAACTTATACGTTTTAAACAAAGCGGCAATTAACCGTAGCTTGTTCTCCAGATGCTGGGACAGTATAGTCGGGACGGGAGCGGGTCTGGCAAAATAATACCCCTGCAGCATATCGGCGCCCAGCTGCAGGGCGGTTAACGCTTCCGCCTCTGCTTCAATACCTTCGGCAACAATTTGTGCACCAACCTTTTTGCCCATATGCGCGACACATTTGAAAAGTTCCTGCTTGTAGTAATCCTGATGCAGATCGCTGACCAGACAGCGGTCTATTTTTATAATATCTGGCTTAACTTGCAGAATGCGGTTTAGATTGGAGTGGCCGTTGCCGACATCATCCAGCGCAATGAGGAAGCCATACTGCTTGTGGCTGTGAATGAAGGTTGCCAGCGCTTTTATGTCGTGAACTTTGGATTCATTGATTTCAATGGCTACCGAGGCTGGTTTGATGCCGTTTTTCAGGCAGCTGTTCAGCAAATGGCCTGAGCCGACGACGCCGCTGTCAATTATGGAAGTTTCAAGATTAAGAAACAGAATGGCCCGCTCCTCCAGCGCTAAAATGGCCCGATAATTTTCAAAGGCTTTTTCCCGGCATAATCTGTCCAAGGTAACAAGGTGGTTATTCTGAGCGGCAAGAGGAAAGAGGACATCAGGCATGATGAGATGGCCGGAATCGGCATACAAGCCGCGCGACAATGCTTCATAGCCGGTTATAGCATATTGGCGAACGGAGATAATGGGCTGGAAATAGGTGATTATCGACCGGCTTTGCAACAAATATAACAAATTGTCCACATCTGTTTGTGTTGCCTTCCTGTTAAAGGTCATGGCACATGTCCTTTCCCGCATAAAAATACGACCTCTACACCCGGGGTGCAAGAGGTCGTCGTTGACTCTCTGTTATGCTATATAGTTTCACTGACTATGGCAGACCAGTTCTTGCCCTTATAAGCATTATAACCGCGGGTGCGGGCATAGCCGTAAATTTTGGTATTGCCGCGGTTGTCCTGCTCCAGCGTGTAGCCGTATGTTTCGCCTTTCATAGCATTCTGGGCCGCCTTCAGGTTGCTTAAATTATCCGCCAGAATACCTTTGCGGCTGGGGCAGGCGATTACATAGCCGTCCTTATTAATAATCGCTATGTCACCCTTTTTCCCGGTACGGGCTGAATCCAGAATATCATAAATATATTCCCAGTTAAACCGGGAAGAAAAATAGCCGATAATCTGACCGGAATCACTTTTAATCGGACAAGAATAGGCTACGGTGTGACGGTTTTCAACCGGTGAGAAATATAAATCGGTTACACAGATGGTGTTAGCTGCTTTAACCTCCTGAAACCAGCCACGGTCAGCCATGCTTTTACCGATCAGTTCACGGTGTATTCCTGCCGCTACGACGACGCCCTCGGTGTCAAAGACATAGAGATCAAAATACACCTCATAAATCTCTACAAGCGTTTTTAACAGGCTGTTGGCCTGCTCAATCCTATCAGGGGCTGTACTGCACAAAGCATTTTTTACCTGAGCGAACCCTGCCCAGGCCTGGGCATCACAGTTGCGCTCGAAGAGGTTACGGTCAATCTTGTCAATGGTATCATAAGCTACATCGGCAGTACGGGAGGCCATTACTTCATTGGCTTTGGACTGAATATTTTCAATAATTTTGGTGCTTTCCTTGGTGGTGGCAAAACTGCGGGCAGCCAGCTTCTTGATTTCATCAGCCACAACGCCGAAGCCCCGTCCTGCTTCCCCGGCTCTGGCGGCTTCAATCGCTGAGTTTAAGGATAAGAGGTTGGTTTGCTGAGCAATTTGCTGAATGGTACTTATTACTTTACTCATTTCATTATTGGCCTGTTTGAGATCGCTTAGCAGAATGGATGCGTCGATGATAGTGGTGTTTTCGTTTGACATTGTAACCCCCCAAAATGTACGAAAGGCCATCTGGCTAACAGAAGGCCTCTTACCATGTATAACTAATTATAGAGATAACTTACTATATTCGTCAAGTTATGGCAAAAATATTCTCGCAGAGGATACGCTGTAGCAGAAATGCTGAATTTGTTACATAAATAAAAATAAATTGTAAATTGGGCAAGGATTGCAGCAAGATATGAGTTTTTCAGAACATACTTTTAGACAATCGTATGCTCTATTAACTATTTAGCCCCAATAACGATATATAATTAAAGAGATTCTGATAAAGAGGAGAGGTTTTTTATGGCTATTAATCCGGTTTCACCAGGAACACAAAGTGGATTGTCCACCGGAACCTATAATGCTGCAGGTGTTGTTGATAGTGAAGCTGCTGCGGGGACAACGGCAACGGTTTTAGCCGGGGAAGCAGCTGTATACGAAAAATCAGAGCAAGCAACAACGGGCACAAATACTACCTATACAAGAGATAACGTTACCATAAGTGAAATTAGCAAACAGGTCGAGGCCAAGCTGGCTTCATTACGGGCAACGGTAGAGACACTGTTCAATACGCAAAGTGTAAAAAGTGGTGAGGCTCAGGGACTCAGCTATGATCAGATTATGGCAAAATATGACGGCAGGCTGAAAGACTTTTATCAGAATCTGGAAGTGGATGAGGAAACCAGCGCCAATGCGCAACAGGAAATTTCCGAAGATGGTTTCTGGGGAGTTAAGCAAACGGCGGCAAGAACCTTGGATTTTGCCAAAGCGCTTGCTGGCGGGGACCCAGCCAAGCTGGATCTATTGAGAAATGCCATCCAGGAAGGCTACACGGCTGCCGAAAAAGCCTGGGGCGGCCAATTGCCAGAGATTTGTAAGCAAACCCAGGCTGCGATTATGCAAGGGCTTGACGAGTGGGCAAAACAGGGCACTACGCAGGCGGCGGAAGCTGATTCGTAAGTCCGGGGCCAGGCCTTTGTGCTTAATACAGAGATAAAGTATCAACAGGGTATGCCTGGCGGCATACCCTGTATCTGTGACTGGCGTTTGGGATCGTATCGCCGGCCCATAGAATTATGGGCACCTGATTTCTGCCGGGAGAGACGTTAGGGCTGCGGCGGGGGCGGGTCGTTCTGAATACCTAGCAGATACTCACGGGCGAATGCAAGAAACAGCTTGGCAGGATAGGATAAAAACCGTCCCTTTTTCCAGATCAGCGACATACTGTGGATGATTTCCGGATCTACCAGGGGAATTGTGCGGACAAGCTTAGAATTTAAGCCATCACAAACATTTTTAGGTATTAAAGCGATACCCAGGTTGACGGCAACGGTTTCGATCATAAGCTCACGCTGCGAGGTTTCCAGAACAATTTTAGGAGAAAACCCGACCTGTTTGCATCGCTTTACAATTTCATCATGCAAACTGAAATCACTGCTGGATAAAATGAACGGTTCCTGCGCCAAGTCCGCCAGTGCAGCTGTTTTCGCACCGGCCAGGGGATGTTCCGGGTGGACTACTACATGCAGTGGCTCATCAGAAAATGTAAAAGAGTCATAGATATCCGGATTTCCCGGTAAACGGCAGATAATACCGATATCAAGGAGTCCGTCATGAATAGCCAGCTCAATTTTTTTAGAACCGTATTCATATAGCTCGGTATCAATTTCCGGATACTTCTCCCGGAATTCTCCTAAAAGCTGGGCAAACGTTATGGCTTCGGCCATGAGCGGCAACCCGATGCTGACCTTCCCCCGGGGAATTTTACATTTATTTTCGAAATTGACGGTAAGATTGTTAAACAAAGTTACAACCTGATCCGCCTCCGCCAGAAAAACGGTACCGGCCTCAGTTAGATTTACCTGTTTGGAATTGCGGTTGAATAATACCATGCCTAATTCCTGTTCAAGGTCCTTTACCAATTTGCTTATCACAGATTGAGACACATGCGCAGCGGTGGCTGCTTTACTGAAGCTTTTATGACGGGCGACTTCAAGAAAATATTTAAGATGGATTATTTCCATGGTAAAACCTCCAGGCCTTTTATTATCTATTCAAGATATAGCTTGTATATCTAACATATATTTTACATATAGATAAAATGGGAGTAGAATAAAACCATCGGTAAGACCTAAATGTCCAGCGGGCGACCGCCGGATAATTATATAAAAGCTGGAGTGAAAATAAATGTCGATAATGAAGCTGATAACTGGTAAAAAACTTGCCTCCCCTGATAGTATTAATGAGAAACTTGATAGTTATCAAAATATCCTGGAGAAGCAAGGCTACAAAGTTAAACGTTGTAAGCATTTGGCCAACTACGAGGCAGCCATGATTCTTACAGCCCAAAAAGGCAATATCACGATAAGGACCAGCAGTTATCTCCGGGGTGGAGAGGATGTGTCGCTGATACTGCAGCATGGCAGTTACGAGACGACAGCACCGCTGTTTCCTTACAACCTGGAAGAAGCACTTGATATGGCGGCTGCTCTTCAATATCATAACAGGTAGTATATTTTTTCAGCACGATGGCGGCTTTTAAAAGGATAAATAGGAAAATCAGCAGGTAGCAATGAGCCGTTGACCGGCTCATTGTACCTGCTGTATTTTTATATGTTCCGTACGATGGTGTCAACTTTTATTATCAGTATTATTATCAGCTATTACTTGCTCTTCTTCGAGTTCTTTTATAATTTGTGGTAAATTCTCCAGGAGTTCCTGTAATTCTTTCAACTCATCCAAATTTTCTTTAGAGGTATCAGTGAGAACTTTTTCGTGGAACATCAGTATTCACACCCCTGTCTTAGTTACGGTATAATTTTTTTACACATACAGTACAATGCATCCGGGGCTTTGACATAAAAAGCTGCCAGGCTGCATTGTTATATGCAACCTGGCAGTCATAGACTTGGTGTCTTTAGACCCATGGCTTTGCGTCCCTGTCTTTCGGCAGGTTTGCCAAGACTATTTTCCTGAATAAATAGTTTCTACATAATTTCCTAATATCCTCTGTCAGAGAATATTTTAAAGCTCCACTTTTAAAAATGTTGGCGGGAAAATTCGTAAAATCAAAGAGCAAGTGTCATATCGAACCAGTGCGCGCCGCCATGGGCTGAGTGTGAAAGGCCGTTATTTACATAGCCAAAGGATTCGTAATAGTGTACTAATGGCGCTTTGCAGGTCAGCAGCACATTTTGGCGGCCGGATTCTTTACCGAGCTGAATGAAATGTTTCATTAACATAGCGGCAATACCTTGCCGCCGGTATGCAGGCAGCACATCCAGCCCAAAAACGGTTAGATTTTGACCGTCCGCTACATGGTGGCTGGCATCATAAAAAAGCTCATCGTAAATGACCGGGCTATTTGTGACACAACCATTGATAAAGCCAATCAATTTGCCGTCTTTTGACTCCGCTACAAGAAAATAATCAGGGAAAGTGGCGATTCTATCCTTAAAAGATTTCCGGGGGGCGGCTTCTGCCGCCGGAAAACAGACCGCTTCTATTGCGGCGACACCATCCAAATCCTCCGGCCTGACTTTGCGAATTTTAACTTCTATCATGGGGGACCTCCTGGCTGAAAAATCAATTGCATGCAGTAGCACTGAATTTCATTATAGCATAGAAGTAGGTAATATAAACCATGTCACCAGGATTGATTTTATATTTTGCAGGGAGAATGTTCAAGAATAGCTAAATAAGATAAAGTTACTTGGTTCTGACAATCATAACTGGTGAAGGGCAAAGGTATTTGCCGGTATTGCGGGAGGTAATGGCATGATTGCATTGACAGGCGGAAAAATCATAACCATGTGCGGCAAGAGTCTGGAACGAGGGACCTTGCTGGTGCGGGACGGTAAAATATGGGGGGTGGGTAGCAATATTAACCTGCCGCCAGGCTGCAAGGTTATAGATATAACCGGTAAGACAGTAACTCCCGGACTTATTGATGCGCACACCCATTTAGGTATCGATAATGAAGGGATGGGCTGGGAAGGCAGGGATGTCAATGAACGTAGCGAGCCGGTTACGCCGGGAATGCATACCCTTGATGCCATCAACCCGGCTGACCTTGGTCTGGCAGAAGCATACCGCGGGGGGGTGACTCCCGTTATGGTAGCGCCCGGCAGTG
>JAEZQV010000498.1 GCA_023441125.1 Bacillota bacterium | reverse complement strand
AGTATATCTGGCCTTGCCCCAACCGGCTTGTGCCCGGAACAAGAAAAGAACTTGAGGATTACCGCGCCGCGGGCTTCCCGACTACAACCTGCCAGGTGTTTGGGAATGGCTTTCTTCAAACCGGGCCATTGGTATTTGGTTATGAAAATTGGCTGGCGATGCTGGTGGCTGAACCGGAACGTTGTCAACCTTTTATTGAAAAGCTGTATGAAAAGAAAATCGAATGGTACGGCTATCTTTTTGCTGAATACGGCGGACTGCTCGACGTAACCGCGGAAGCGGATGACTTCGGCACCCAGCGGGGAACTTTCTGTTCACCGAAAGTGTTGCGGGAACTGATTTTTCCTTATCATAAAAAGCTCAACGAATTTATAAAAAAATCACAACCGGGCATTAAAACCACGCTGCATACCTGCGGCTCTGTCTATGAAATAATCGGGGACATCATCGAAATGGGCTATGATTGCCTGAACCCGGTACAGATTGCCGCCGCCAATATGGAACCGGAACGTCTGAAAAAGGAATTCGGCCAGGCTATTACGTTCTGGGGCGGCGGTATTAATACGCAGGCAACACTGCCCAACGGCACGCCTGCACAAGTCCGGGAAGAGACCAAGCGCAATATCGACATTTTCGCCCCGGGAGGAGGCTTTGTATTTTCGCCGGTGCATAATATTCAGGACGATGTGCCTATCGAAAATTTCATTGCGATGTGGGAGACTTTCCAGGCTAATTGTAAATACTGATTATATTTGCCAATTTATTTTTTGCAGTATTGGCTGTTTAAAGCGGGAAGTCTTGCGACTTTCCGCTATTCATCTGCACCTTCTGTACAAAATTACGCAACAGGTCACCTTGGCTGACACAGAGACACTACAGAGGGAGGTTTCTGGTATGAGTGAAAATTTGCTGCTGCGGGCAAGTGTCCCCGACCGGCTTGAACGCTTGCCGCTCACCGGCTATCAAAAGAAAATTTTTGCACTGATTGCCGCAGCCTGGTTGTTTGATTCCATGGATCTGGCCATGTTAACTTTTATTCTGGGGTCCATTAAGACAGAGTTCGGCCTTTCCCCGCAGCAAGCGGGTTTGCTGGCCACAATGAGCTTTATCGGCATGACTGCCGGCGCATCTCTCGCCGGTATATTAAGCGATAAATTCGGTCGAAAAATGATCCTGCAAAATAGTATTTTAGTGTATAGTGGCGCCAGCATCTTGTGTGCCCTGGCCCAAACACCGGAAACACTGGGTATTTTTCGCTTCCTGCTGGGTTTTGGCTTAGGCACCGGTTTTCCGCCGGCCATGTCGCTAGTGTCTGAATTCATTCCCAGTAAAGACCGTGGCCGTTATATTGCCATACTGGAGGGCTTCTGGCCCATTGGCTTTATCTGTGCCGGACTGCTTGCCTATTGCCTGATTCCCCTGGGCGGCTGGCGGCTGGTGTTTCTGGCGGAAGCAGTGCCGGTGCTGTACTATTTCGCAGTCAAATATTACATCACGGAATCGCCGCGCTGGCTGGAGGATAAAGGCCGCCTGGCAGAAGCCGACAAGATAGTCGCCGGCTTTGAGGAAGGTGTCAAAAAAGCCTTGGGCGGTCAGGAATTGCCGGCCGTTGAACCCCGGCCGTATGATCCCACTAAACCGGTGTATACATCCTCCTTTGCCGATTTATGGGCACCGGGTTACGCCAAACGTACGGTGATGATCTGGAGCTTATGGTTTTTTGCCTTACTCGGTTACTATGGCTTAACCACCTGGCTTGGTACGTTATTGCAACAAAAAGGGTTTGAGGTAACAACATCCGTTTTCTATACGGTGGCCATTTCTCTCGGCGGTATCCCGGGCTTTTTAACTTCGTCCTATCTGGTTGAAGCCCTGGGCCGCAAACCGACCAATGTAATCTTTTTGCTCGGGGCAGCGCTGGGATCGTATTTTTACGGTACGGCCACAACCTTAAACACGCTGATAATTTTTGGCCTGATTATGCAATTTTTCATGCTGGGTATGTGGTCCTGTATGTATGCCTATACGCCTGAGCTGTATCCTACGCGGGCCCGGGCCACCGGGTCAGGCTTCGCCTCGGCGGTCGGCCGGCTGGGGGCGATTGTGGGTTCCTATCTGGTAGGAGCCATTTTACCCCATGCCGGTATTGAAGGGGTCTTTGCCCTCGGCGCCGTCTGCTATGCGGTTGCGGCAGCGGCAGTAATTATACTGGGCGAAGAGACGAAAGGAAAATCGCTGGAAAACATATCCGGTTAAAGCAGTTTATCATGGCAAAAGCACACCCCCGGCCCAGGCTGTATGTAAACATTAGCCGCGAGCGGGGGTGTGCTTATTGTAGAGCCGGCGCGATTACGCCGGCAGCTTACTATGGGAGGTATTTATGATTAAGACCAAGTCCTTTCAGGCTAAACTGATGCTGACCATTATCCCCACCGTGGTCTTGGGTCTGCTGGCCGTAGGCACTGCTGCCTATCTGGAAATTAATAAGCTCATCGAACATGAATTAAGTAAAAGTATGCTGGCAACAACCGGGCAAACAGCGGCCACGATTAATACCTGGCTGGAAGTACATAAGCTGGAGCCCGAAACAATGGCCACCACACCGGCAGCAGCAGCAATCAATAACGATTTTGCGCTGATCGATTCACAAAATATGAACTGGTACAAATTCCTGGACAAAAAGTATCCTGATTTTTATCAATATGTATATGCCGTCAATCAGAGCGGCGATTTTCATACTGCCCAGAAAAAAGGGGATGACTATGTGGTTGTTGCCGGCAATCTGAAAAGCCGTGATTACTTCCAGACCATTATGGCCGGCGGTCCTACCCAGATTACACCGCCGCTCATTTCCTTATCGACAGGCTTACCGGCCGTATTTATGGCGGCGCCCATAAAGGATGCGCACAATACCCCGCAGGGATTGGTCGGCACGGCCATATCGCTGGCAACTGTACAACAAATCGCCGACAGTCTCAAATTTGGCACCACCGGTTACGGGATTATGATTGCCATGGACGGGACGTTTATTCAGCACCCGAATACAGAACTGGTAATGAAAAAGAAAATAACCGACCCGGATCAGAATACCGGTGAGTTAGGCAGCCTGATGCTGGGTGGCAATCCGGGGATTTATCGCTATACAGTAAATAGTGAAAAAAAAATAGCCTTTTATCATCCAATTCCAGTTACCGGCTGGGCAATTGCCGCGATTATTTCTGAAGCCGAGCTCTTCGCACCGCAGGCCACCATTATGAAAACACTGGCTGTTGCGATTGTTGCGGTAATGGCTGTACTCCTGGCAGTTATCTGGGTTTTGGCCAGACGTCTAACCCGGCCGCTTACGGCCTTAGTCAGCCACACGCAAAGAATAGCCGGCGGTGATCTGACAGACAATTTCATTAAGGTAAACTCACACGATGAAATTGGGCAGGTAACACTGGCTTTTAATGCGATGACGAAAAACCTCGGTGATCTAGTCCGGCACATTGCCCAAACAACCGGCCAGGTGGCTGCCGCTACGGAAGAGCTGACAGCCAGCGCGGACGAGTCTGCCCAGGCAACCCAGCAAATTGCCGGGATAATAAACACCGTAGCCGCCGGCTCCGGACAACAACTGCAGCTAGTGACCGAGGCGGCGACAGCTGTTGAACAAATGTCGGCCGGCATCCGCCATGTGGCCGACAAGGCCGATTCGGTAGCGAATAAAGCGGCAGAAGCGTCCCATACGGCCCAGACAGGCAACCAGTCAATTGAATCCGCCATTATGCAGATGGCGGCTGTTGAGCAGGCGGTGGCCGGTTCGGCGCAGATTGTGAAAAAATTAGGAGCAAATTCCCGTGAAATCGAACTGATGGTGGAAACAATAACTGATATTACCGGGCAGACCAACCTCTTAGCGCTTAATGCGGCCATTGAAGCGGCCCGGGCCGGTGAACAGGGCCGCGGCTTTGCTGTTGTTGCCGAGGCCGTACGGAAACTGGCGGAAGAGTCCCAGCAGGCAGCCAAACAAATTGCTGAATTAGTGCATCATATTCAAGGTGATACCGAGAAGGCGGTTCTGGCGATGCTGAAAGGGACAGAGGAAGCTGCCGCCGGCACTATAGTTGTAAATAATGCCGGCCAGGCTTTTCAGGAAATTGCCGCGCTCGTCGATGCAGTATCTGAAGAGATCAGAGAAAATTCGGCAACGCTGCAGCAAATGGCGGGCAATAGTAAACAAATGGTATCCGCCGTACTGCAAATTGAAAAAATCAGCAAAGACACAGCCGGTCAGACCCAGTCAGTATCAGCCACCACCCAGGAACAATCCGCATCAGTGGAGGAAATTGCCGCATCCAGTCAGGATCTGGCTAAAATGGCGGCTGATTTGCAGAAAGCAGTTAGCCGTTTTAACGTTTAAAATATGTTTCGCCCGACGCTCCAGGTCTGCTTTTCTAGCGTAACCGGTACTGATAGAATTTTTTGTCCACGCTCATAATAGGAAAAGCCACCGGCAGACTGGCCGGCGTAATTTCGTCAAATCCGTTTTTCTCGTAAAAACGGTGGGCCGCCAAAAACTTTTCGGTTGTGCCCAGGTAAATCTCCGCTATATTCTTGGCGGCAGCCCATTCCAGCGCCTTTAGCCATAACATTTTCCCCGTATTATGGCCACTGCCACGGTAGGCGGAATGGGTAAAAAGTTTTCGCAAGGCCGCCTGGCTGTTGCCGATATCCAGCAGGGCAATGGTGCCGACAACCCTGTTGTCCCACAGCGCCACCCAGAAATTGCCTGTCCCGGTCTGATAAAAATGCGGGATAGCACCTAAATCCGGCTGATCCGCTCTGGTAATCGAAATGCCGAACTCCCTTTGCTGAATATCCAAAATGAGGGCAATGACTTCTTCCTGGTACTTGTCGGTATACTCCTCAATAACAATTTTTCCCATATCAGTTCCTCCTGCTCTGTGCCGTACATTTTCCGCTACCGGTATCACCGGTCATTCAGGCTTCGCTGCTTTCAGCGCCTTCCATTCCTGTTCAATATTCTCACCCATGCGCGTGATCAGGTTATACACCAGTTCTTTTTCCTGCTGGCTAAAACCGCTCAGACAAGCATCAAGGCGGCGATTCTCCTCCTCAATGATGTATGGATAAACCTCGGCGGCCTTTTGCGTCGGGTACAGGTGCCACATTCTTTTATCCTCACTGCCCCGCCGGCGCGCAACATAGTTTTCTTCCAGCAGTTTTTGAATGGCTTTGGTCGTCGTGGTTTTATCCACTTTGAGTACGTGGGACAGCTCAATGAGATTGATGCCCGGATGTTCACAAACCCGGGTCAAGAAAATAAACTGGCCGCGCTGCAAATTAATCTCCCGGTATTTAATATCGCTGATGGACTGAATGCAGCGGGCAACCGTCCCAACCTCACGGAGAATTCTACTTTTCAGTTCACTAATGCGAATCACCCCATTCCGGATTTAGTTGGCATTTCAACTAAAATAAATTATATTTTATTTTAGTTGAAATGTCTACTTTTATTATTGAACTGCTTGCCAGCCATGTCAAAAAGCCGTAAGCGCTGCCTGTCAAAACAGCATCCCTGTCCCCCTGCTCACAACCTAAACGTTATCCGGCGAAACAAATTCCCTGTCCCCTTGTTCTCAGTCTCAGCTGCTTTGGCTAAAAAACAAAAAGAAACGTAAGCAAACTGCTTACGGAAGCTTAGTTTCCAGGCATCCAGCCGGCCTTGGCGACAACGCGGCGGCTTTGCCTGGCATGGTTATAGTCTCAGTTGAGCGGCAATATCATGCCGGCCCATCTCTTTTAATTTTTCAATTGCCTCTTCCAGGGTTTTGCCGAGCGAAATTCGTTTCATATCGCTGGTTGTGATGAGGACATATTCCCCGTTAAAATCAGCGATTTGCTCGCTCATATCACTGTTTACCCAAATTGTCGGAGCTGCAGCCATACGGTCTCACCCCCTTTTTTTGTTAATTTCGCCATAAGGTAAATAATTCCTGTAGCGTAGCGCGCCAGGCATTAAATTTTTACATCGGGTTTATGAACTGACGGCGGCGATTCTGGCGGCACAGTCCGAGGCATGCTGGCTTTGTCTTCAGCCGGCGCATACGCCCGTTCTACACATTTATCATACAGACGTGTGCTGTGCGCAGGAATTACCGGGCCGACCTTGGTAACCTGCAAAGCAATCACCTGCCAGAGCAGCCTCTTATCTTCAGCTTATGGAGGAAATAGGCTGTATATGTCCGCAAATGATAAGGCCTCAAAACCGTTAACCTGAGTCTACGGTTTTGGGGCCTCTGCACTTTATATTGAATCAACCCTTGCCGCTGGCATCAAAATATGGTTTGCTCGGTCCTGTCGATGATTTCATCCTGCAGTTCTTTGGATAAATTGTGGAAATGGTCGCTGTAGCCGGCCACCCGCACAATGAGATCCTTGTACTCTTCCGGATTTTTCTGTGCAGCCAGGAGTGTCTGCCGGTCAATTACGTTGAACTGTATATGGTGGCCATCCAGGTTGAAATAAGTCCGAATCAGGGCGGCCATATTATCAAGGCCTTGCTCGCCGCCGACAACTGACGGCGCAAATTTCTGGTTGAGCAACGTACCGCCGGTACGGAGATGATCCATTTTCGCCGCCGATTTTACCACGGCGGTCGGTCCTTTCCGGTCGGCGCCTTTCTCCGGCGAAATCCCCTCCGACAAAGGCTTGCCGGCTAAGCGGCCGTTAGGGCTGGCCCCCATGACCGAGCCAAAGTATACATGGCAGGTGGTGGGCAGCATATCAATGCGGTACACGCCGCCCCTCATATTCTTGCGGCCGGTTACTTCGTGGTAGTAGGCGTCAAAGGCTGCCAGCATGATGGCATCGGCATAGTCATCGTCGTTGCCGTACTTGGGTGTACGGTTGCGCACCAGATTCAGCAGGGTCTCATGCCCGGCAAAATTGTCGGCGAGCGCCTGCAGCAGTTCCGCCATGGTAACGCGCTGCTGATCGTAGACATTATATTTGATCGCCGCCAGGCAGTCGGTGAGCGTACCGATGCCGACGCCCTGAATATAGTTGGTGTTATAACGGGCCCCGCCGGCATTATAGTCCATACCCTTTTGAATACAATCACTGGTAACCACCGACAAAAACGGCACCGGCATCTGGGTGGCGTAAATCCGTTCGATGATGTTGTTGCCCTGCACTTTGATGTCGGTAAAGTAGTGCAGTTGCTCTTTAAAGGCCCCAAATAGCTCCTCATAGCTGGCAAAGTCGGCAGCCGCACCGGTCTGCGGGCCCAGTTGCCGCCCGGAACAGGGATCATAGCCGTTATGTAAGGTAATCTCCAGTATTTTGGGCAGGTTTAAATATCCGGTGAGAATATAGGCTTCCTTGCCAAAAGCGCCTGTTTCCACACAGCCGCTGGCCCCGCCTTCCCGGGCATCGGTAATATCTTTGCCAGCCCGCAAGAGTTCCTGAATAATGGCGTCGGTATTGTAAAAAGCCGGCTGGCCCCAGCCCTTGCGGGAAATTTCGCAGGCTTTCTTTAAAAAGAACTGCGGCGTCTTCTTGCTGATCTGGACATTGGAGCTGGGCTGCAACAGGCGCATGTCATCCATGGTCTCCAAAATGAGATAGGATACGTCATTTACCCCATCGGCGCCATCCGGCCTGACGCCGCCGGTATTGAGATTGGCAAAATCGGTATAGGTGCTGCTCTCTTTCAGGGTGATACCGACCTTAGGCGGCGCGGGCTGATTATTAAACTTCACCCACAGGCACGCCAGCAGTTCTTTAGCCTGCTCACGGGTCAGTGTCCCGCTTTCCATACCGTGCTGATAGAAAGGAAACAGATGCTGGTCCAGACGCCCCGGGCTTAAAGCATCCCAGGGATTGATTTCGCTGGTAACACCAATATGAATAAACCAATACATCTGAATGGCCTGGGCAAAGGTTTCCGGTTTGTGAGCCGGCACCACCTCGCAATTAGCGGCAATGGTCAACAGTTCCTGCCGGCGCACGGCATCGGTTTCCTCTGCCGCCAGTTTCCTGGCATACTCGGCATAGCGGCGGCCATAGGCAATAATGGCATCGCAGCAGATGGCCATGGCTTCCAGCTGGACCTTTTTGTCATAGGCCTGCGGATCGTTGAACATCTCCAAAGCGGCCATCGACTGCTCGATATCGGCCTTAAAATCGAGAAAACCCTTTTTGTAAAATTTGCCGTCGGCGACGGTGTGGCCGGGACCCCGCTGTTCCATAAACTCGGTGAAGATGCCGCTTTCATAGCAGGCCAGCCAGGCCGGCGTCATGCGGTCAAAAATCAGTTTGCGCAGCGAACGCTCCTGCCAGTAAGGGATGATTTTTTCTGCCTGGATCTTTTTATCCTGCTCACTCACCCGGAAATAAATCTTCTCCCGGCGATTCATGACATCCAGATCTTCCATCGTGTGGCAGCACAGTTCGGGGAAGCTTGGAGCATATTGCGGCAATTCCCCCTTCTCACCGACAATCAGTTCCCCGGCATTGATGCACAGCGTTTTATGCTCCATAAGATGTTTGAAGG